>JAAYQQ010000048.1 GCA_012519255.1 Methanobacteriota archaeon
AACGTATTATTGGGTGGGATGGGATGGGGCGCGAGTCGGGTCACAGTAACTGCAGGTTTGAGTTTAAGCTATCTGCAGCGTTCTCGCTCGTGATCCTATTAGGTGTGGTAAGTCTACTTGCGGATGTGGCCACCGAGGGCGCGCGAAGTATCACCGGACTATATCTCACGATGCTCGGTGCAAGTACAATTGTTGTAAGCACGGTTACTGGCCTGAGTGAGCTGATAGGGTATGGGCTTCGTGTAGTCTTCGGATGGATGGCTGACAAGTTGGGCCATTACTGGCTCCCCATGTTCATTGGTTATAGCATAAATCTCGTCGCCGTGCCTGCCCTTGCCCTTGCCGGAGATTGGGCTGCTGCGGTCTGTCTCATCATGATTGAGCAGGTAGGGCGTGCCATGCGGAGTCCTGCTCGGGATGCCATTCTCTCCTATGCTGGTAGGAATGTTGGGCAGGGATGGGCTTACGGGATACGGGCGGCGCTATCCTCGGTTGGAGGCATGATTGGCCCTGTCGTGATCGTAGCGGTCATGTTATTGGGTGGAGACTATCGCGTCGGTTTCGAGGTATTATTGATCCCCGCATTGATGGCCGTTGTCATACTGGCCCATCTGTGGAGAGCAAATCCTCGCCCCCATGAGATAAACTCTCATGAAATACAGATGGATCATCTACCAAATGAAAACAAAAACAAACTGCCCAGACTCTTCTGGATCTATGTTCTGGCAGGCGCATTCATCGCAGCTGGGTATGCAGACTTTCCCCTCATCACCCTCCACATCGGCGCCTTTACTCAGATCTCCGACGGATGGGTCCCGGTGATGTATGCTATCATCATGGCGTCCAATGGACTATCCGCGCTGATATTCGGGAGATCCTATGATAAGATCGGCCTGCTGCCCCTTCTGATCGTCTCTATAGTGGTGCCCATCTTCGTCCCACTGGTATTGTCGAGCAATTCAACTCTCATCATCATTGGAATGCTCTTGTATGGTATGGGCTTCGGCGCACAGGGTTCGGTGATGAGAGCTATCGTAGCAGACATGTCTCCCAATTGCCGCAGGGCTTCAGCCTTCGGCTTCTATAACGCTGCCTTTGGCATCTCATGGTTCGTAGGTAGCGTAACGATGGGAATGCTCTATGAGATGTCCATCCCTGCCATGATACTATTATCCATGGGCCTCCAATTCTCAGCTGTCCCTATACTGATCCATGTAATGAGAGAACTTTCATCTGTCCCCCACACGCAAAAGGGTGAGGTGACAGCAGAAGCATGAGTTCAGCCAAATGGATAACCTTTATGCAGTCATCGACCCCACGTGTAGTTGGCCGTGATGGGAAGGGGAGATTCTCCTTTCAATCCCATCTTTTGAACAGTTCGTGGTCCTGCCCCAATTGGTCCAATATCTTTCCAACAATGAAGTCGACCAAGTCATCCATCGATCTTGGGCCGTGGTAGAACGCCGGTGACGCAGGTAGAATGGTCACGCCCAGGCGGGCAAGCTTTAGTTCATTCTCCAGCATGATGGGGCTCAGCGGCGTCTCCCTGGGTACCACGATGAGCTTGCGGCCTTCTTTGATGGCGACCGAGGCGGCTCTGGTGATCAATGTATCAGCGATGCCCGCAGCAATCCTGGCCAGGGTCGACTGGGAACAAGGGACGATGATCATTGCATCGAAGTGATGAGATCCCGATGCAGGAGGGGCAAACAAATCGCCATCCTCAAAGATATCTTCGGCGTTGGGTTTGAGGTCTTCGATGGTGAGGTACGTTTCTTCCTCCAGGACCTTCTTTCCCATTTCTGAAATGATAAGTTCCTTCTCCCCCTCTAGCTCATCAAGGAGGCGAACTCCATAATTCATACCTGAACAACCAGTGAGGGCGACGATATATCGCATGGGAGGGCCATCACGTCCTTCCTATTTTAGACCGCGGTCAGATACTCATAATTGGTCATTAGAATGACAACAATCTCGTCGATAGAGTATTCTGGCACTTGTGCCGTTTCGATCTAGGGCGACCAATAGGTCCTTTTGCAGGGGAGTTAGTTATATAGTATACCACTATGTAGCGGTAACGTTGTGGTCGGTGCCACCAATTGAGTTACGTTTATGAAAATAAACTCACTCTCTAATGGTCCGATAAGAAGGCAGAAAGAGCGAGAAGAGGTCGAATAGATCAATGTTGCCAGCTCTTTCCAGCGGCCCTGGCGTTCTAGAAACGCTTTTATACGACCTCAATATTAATGCCGTAGGCATTATCCATATTTGGATAGTATCAATATCATTTCGAGGTAGGTCAGATGGTTACAGTCTATGATGTTCCGCCCGAGAAGCTCATTGCCAAAACGGCAGCTCAGTTGAAACAGATGGACACCATTCAGGTCCCAGACTGGGCGGAGTTCGCGAAGACAGGAATGCACACAGAGAATGCCCCGGTACAGCCGGACTGGTGGTTCACCAGGTCCGCTTCTGTCCTGAGGAAGATCTATATCAAGGGGCCACTGGGTTCTTCCCGTCTCGCCGCCGAATATGGTGGATTCGCCGACCGCGGCTCCAGACCCAACCGAGCCGTGAAGGGATCGCGAGCCATCGCTCGCAAGTGTCTCATCCAGCTTGAGCAGTCTGGACTCGTCGCTAAAGACAGAAAGAATGGAAGGGTCATCACGCCTAAAGGCCAGGCCTTTATGGACAAGATGGCAAGAGAGGTCTACGACGAGATCCATAAGTGAGTTGAGGGAATATAAAATGCAGGATGCAGAATTAGAGGCGATTCGCCGCCGCAAGATGGCCGAGCTACAGAATATGCAACAACAGCAGATACAGCAGCAGGCCATGATGCAGGAGCAGGCACGACGCAGAGAGGCTGAGGTTCAGGCCGTTATGCGTCAGATTCTGACTCCGGAAGCACGCGAACGTTTGGGAAAGGTCCGTTTGGCCTATCCCGATGTGGCTGCCATGGTGGAAGAGCAACTTATTCGTTTACTCCAGATGGGGCGAATACAGGGACAGATCGATGATCAGACCCTAAAAGCAATCCTGCAGCAGATAACTCCTCAGCAGAGAGAGATCAAAATCGAAAGGGTGTAAGATTATGGCCAGGAACAAGCCCGTCGCTATGAAGATCCGCCTGTTAAAGGCGGGGAAGTCCAACCGCAGGGTGCCTGCTTGGGTCATGATGAAGACCAACAGGACCGTGCTTCGGCATCCCAAGAGGAGGAGCTGGAGGCACAGCAATCTGAAGGAGTGAGGTAATCATGGATGAGAAGATAATGACTATCAAATTAAGGAAGACCAAGAGAGTCCCCCGCTCCAAGAGGGCTAAGCGTGCCATCAAGGAGATCCGTGAGAATGTGGTCCGCCACATGAAGGCCAATGAGGAAGATGTCTGGATAGACCACCGCCTCAACGAGGCCGTATGGGCACGTGGTATTCAGAAGCCGCCTCTCTCCATCAGGATCAGGGCGATCAAGTTCGAGGACGGCTTGGTTGAAGTCTCCCTACCTGAAGATTCAGTAACAGAGGAGTAAGCGGACCCCTATGCTAAAGCTCTCCAGCTACCTGGGAAATCCCTACATCGGAGTTTACTGCGTAGCTAATGAGGGCCTCGCACTGGTCCCTTATGACGCCCCCCCTAGCCTGGTTTCGGATATCTCCGAGTCCATGGGATGCGAGGTCATGACTGCAACCCTGGCTGCCACGAATATACTTGGAGCGTTGACTGCCATAAATTCATATGGAGCTCTCACTACGGATATGGCCTCGCTCGATGAGCTCCGCCCTCTCCGTGAGAAGCACCATTTCGAACGGATCGGGGATAAACTGAACGCCTGTGGCAACAACATCCTGGTGAATGATAACGCCGCCCTGGTCAATCCGGATTTCTCTCCATCTACAGTGAAGAGAATTCAGAAAGTACTCCAGGTAGAGGTAGTTCAGAGCACGGTGGCCGACCATAAGACGGTCGGCTCAATGTGTGTGGTTACCAACAAGGGCATGCTCTGTCATCCTGCTACCTCGAAGGAAGAGCTACGGATGTTGCAAGATCTTTTCAAGGTTCCCACTGCGATTGGTACACTCAACTACGGCGCCCCAGTCATTGGCGCGTCCATGATCGCCAATTCCAAGGGTGCGTCGGTCGGCTTCAAGTCCACTCCAATTGAGCTGGGCAGGGTCGAGGACGCCCTGTATCTCTGAGTCTCTTAAATCAATTCAGCGCATTTGCATAATCTCGCTATGCGCCACATTTTTTATTTCAATTCTAATCTCTAGCCCAGCTGTGCGAAATAGACTATATGATCTAAAATAGATGAAAAGAGTGCTGGGGGGCGGCATTGGGCGCGGTCATGATAATGCCGCTTGGGGTTTCTCTAATACCTGCCCCTTAATCCAATGACTTACGGAGAGAACACCCAATATTCGAGCTTGGGAGGGAGTTCATCTCGAATAAACTCGATCTCATTCCCGACGCGCAGGATATCATCCTCGTCGATACCCTCTAAGAATGGGTCCACCGTGTCAATGGAAACAGACAAACCGCCAAAGCGGAAGTGCATAGGTACGGCCACTCGGGGGCGTACCTTCGAGATCAGCTTTTGCGCAGTAGCTCCATCTATTGTGAAGACGCCCCCCACGGGAACGAAGAGAATGTCTATCTTGCCAAGGGCTTCGAGTTGCTTTGCGTCCAGTTCGTGACCGAGATCTCCGCAGTGGGCAAAACTTATGCCATCCATTTCAAACCGGTATATCGTGTTTCGACCACGCTTGGCTCCGCCTTCGGTGTCGTGGAATGTGGGAATTCCCAGCACCTTCAGTCCCTTCACGGTACGCTCTCCCGGCTCTCTAATTACCGTAGGATCGCCACGAACGATGCGACTACAGTTATGATCGAAATGATCATGCGAAAGAAGACATATGTCTGCCCTCACCACAGGCGGCTTGATGCCGATCGATCGTCCGTCATGAGGATCTAACACTACCGTGAGCCCATTATGGATCTCGAAACAAGAATGACCGTGCCACGCTATCTTCATTTTCTCACTCCTTTGGCTTAGGTTCGCCGAACTTGATTTCCGCAGGAAGGACACCCCGGGCCGTCCGGCAATGTCTCATCACACATAGGACATAGGACAATATCATCTTCTGCATGTTTCCTGCGAAGAGAGAGGATGATGTAAGATGTTGATAGTGCAATGAGGAAGGCCCCTATTATGATGATGGACCAGCCCAGCACCCTTCCCAGCCAGGGGGCCAGGGTTAGGGCGGCGATGCATAATGCCACGCCCATGATAAGCATGGTCGCGGTTTTTACGATGGGAAGCGAAAACAATCTCCCCGTATCTTCTCGTAGCAGGATGACATCCTGTCCTGATTTGATCGAAGAGACTTGTTCGGGCCACGTCGCATCGATCGCCATCTTATTTAGAGATGGCTCAAACGTTTGTACATCCGTGGATGCCTGGACTGCCGTGTA
>JAAYQQ010000049.1 GCA_012519255.1 Methanobacteriota archaeon
AAAGTTCCTGGCACGCTTCAAGCCGGAAAATATCCTGGTATCTTCAGCCAGACAATATGGACAGAAGCCGGCCAAGATCTTCGGAAAGACCATGGGCGCTAAGGTATTCGCCGGTCGGTTCGTCCCGGGTATCCTAACCAACCCTGAAGTTCCCGACTACATCGAGCCGGAAGTGCTTCTAGTCACCGACCCCGCCGCCGATCAGCAGGCCATCGCTGAGGCCCTTAATGTCGGGATCCCCATCGTGGCGCTGTGCGACGCTAACAATGAGACTCGGAATGTTGACCTGGTCATCCCAACCAATAACAAGGGCCGACGTGCCCTCGCCTGTGTCTACTGGTTGCTCACTCGTGAAATGCTCAAGGAGCAGGGCATCCTGGAGAACAACGAGGACTTCAAGCTCACCATGGATGACTTCGAGGCCAGTCTCTAAATCCCTTCTCCAACCCCCTTCCTTTTCTATAATCACATTTGACAGCTGCATTCTTAGCTTGGCCTATCTCGGCAAATCTTGAAATAATCCCTATTTCGATTTCTTATCTATGTTTCCCCGTCATCCCGCTGTCGCTGGACAATTCTATCCGGGTAGCGATAAACAGGCCCGCACTGAAGTTGAGAGGGCTTTTCGCTCCCCTCTTGGTCCAGGGAAAATTCCTGAATTGGTGAGCAGAGGAGAGCGTAGCATCGTGGGAGCGGTGGTGCCCCATGCTGGGTGGATGTATTCGGGGCCAGTTGCTGCACATGTCTACGCCGCCTTGGCCAGGGATGGATTTCCAGAGACCTTCATCATCATTGGCCCCAACCATCATGGCATAGGTGCACCGGTGGCATTGACCGATCAGGACTTCATCACCCCATTGGGGACTGCGACAATTGATCGGGATATTGTCGGGAAGCTGGGAGGGCTTATCGAGGATGACCCGATGCCCCACCGCCATGAGCATTCCATCGAGGTCCAGCTCCCCTTCCTGCAGTATCTGGCTGGCGATATCAAGTTTGTTCCTATTGTCATGGCTGCTCAAGATCATGAGACCGCCCTGGAGGTAGCCGAGGAGCTGAGGAAGGCCATTAAGGGTAAGGACGTGGTAATCATCGCTTCGTCAGATTTCAGCCACTACGTTCCCGCGAAGGCGGCTTATGAAAGGGATCGTTTGGTAATTGACCAAGTGTTAGCCATGAACCCCTTAGGTGTCTATGACACAGTGATGCGAAAAAGAGTCTCTATGTGCGGGTATGGGCCAGTCATGACCATGATGCTGGCCAGCGAGGGTACGAATGCGGAATTACTCAAGTACGCCACTTCCGGAGATGTTTTGCCCATGCAGGATGTAGTAGGCTACGCCGGAATAGTGATGAGGCGTTAGGCATGACCACTGAGTCAAGTTGTCCACGTTGCGGCGCTGCCTTGGACGAAGGAGCAAATTTCTGTGGACATTGTGGGCTCGCTCTCGTCGCCCATCCGAGCCCCTTTCCTCCAGGAGTGAGCTCCCTGGCCCTCAGGGAGAGGATAGCGGAGCTGACAGCGGAGAGAACAAACACGGATGAAGTTCTATCTCCCCTATGGGCCCTATTGCCACTTATCGCAGTGGTGTTTGGCACATTTATAGGAATACTCCTCATTTTCACCCCATCTGTTGAAATATCGCTCCTCATCTTCATGGTGGGCAGCATAGTGGCGTTGGCGCTGCTAATAATTCTGAATTACAAGCTCGTTGATCGCTATAATAAGCACCTCGTCAGAGAAGCATCGTTGCGTCGGACCATGATCGAATATACCTGGACAAGGGGCCAGGAGCGTGGGACCACCGATGCGATATATCCATATGTCTCCGCGTTGGAAAGTATAGATCGGCAGGCCCTCATGGATGAGCAGCCAAGGTCTCCGCTGTGGTCGCTGGCGTTTCTCATTCCAATTGTTGGAGTGGTACTATATTTTTACATGCTTTATTTTCTCACTAGGTTTGCATCTGTGCACGATGATCGATGGCATGCCTTTGCATACAACATCCACCTATCCTCAATGGTCAATGGCGACATGGTGCCCCCGCCACTACCAAAATATCCCCAGGAGAGAAGCTTTATTCTCTACCTCCTTCTAACGATCATCTTCAGCCCATTCCTATTTTATTGGTATTTCAAACTGGTCGATGATCCGAACAAACATTTCCAGGAGATGGGCGCCTTTGAGGATGGATTCCTTACAGCGACGGGGCGTGCCCTGACTGGATTATAAAAAAGATTGGGGGGACGGCCCCCCGTTAGCGATGTTCAGATGCGTTTCATCCTACCAATGGTGGGTTCATAGATGAGGCCCTTGTCCAAGAGGGAGTTGATAATCTCCTCTACCTCATCATCACCAATTCCGAGCTCGGCTGCCTCTCTGGTCAGTTGAGCCAGAGGCGCTCCTTTCTTGTTTGTGTCCAGTCTTTCGATGAGATTGAGGACAAGATCTTCCCTATCCTCATCATCTAGCCCATCATCGTCGATCTCATCTGGCCCCGAAGGTAGGTCCTGCGGCATGGGATAATATGTAGCTCTCCCTGGCAGAATATTCTCCAACGCCTCGAGCACCGTCCCCCGGAAGAGATTCGTATCGACATCCTGGTAATAAGGAAGGGCCCGCATCACACCCTCGGCAAGGGGGGCGGGGTAGCCGAGCCTGATAAGACCTTCCGCACTGGGGGATGCCATCTCCCTGGCTTCCTCGACAGCCTCGATACGCTTAAGCGTTGCACGTACAGTCTCCAAGATCCAGTTATCCTTTACCTGTTCATCCACGGGTAAAATTCTCTCTGGTCGGATGGAGACGTAGATCCTGCCTTCTTCTGGACTGTATGTACGACTCTTGCCGATGACCGCCACGAATGCGGGTGGCTCGATTCGGGCAAGTGTCGCCGTCGCGTCGGGTGCATACTTCCCCGCATAGATGTAGAACCTGTCTGTACCATCTGAGACCGTGGCACGCCAATACGGCTCATGCTCTGTACCAATATTCTGCAAGTCGGTTAAGATGCCGACAATGAAGATTCTATTCACCATTGCCCCAAGGGGGGAGATTACGTAGGATGGGGCCCTCTCTCCCTCCCCCTTTAGTTCCAGGGTGGAGGCATTGTATTCGGTGGCGAAGACACGCCAAGCTGGTTCTCTAATCTTCATCATCAGATCACCTCCATCCTGGCTAGGAGGGCTTCGGCCTCACTTTTCACATCAATGGTGGCGAATTTAGCCTCTTTAACATTCATGGAGAGGCCATACTCATCTGACATGACGTTACCGCGAAGCTCCATTGGCTTGGCCAGTAGCTGGTCCTCAAAACGCTTGGCAATGGCTTCGATATTCATTGTCTCACGGGCCTCTTCCAGCGCCTCCTTGAGTGTGATGTCAAGGAGTTCCTCGGTAACCTCCTTCCTCATGACTGCAGTCATGGCGGCGGCACCATCATCCAGGATAACCCTTATCCTTAGATCAGGGACCTGCTGGACCTTGCCATGAATCTGACAAACTCCCTTTAGGACCACGCGGCGGCACTCGGGGCATCGGAAGATTAAGCCAGTGCCCTTCTTGATATCTACGACAGTTCCTCGGACCACAACGTCAGCAGCCCCTCCGGTACTTTCGATGTCGCTTATAGTTCGCCGGACCTCTTTGGACAACTCTTCGGCCGTAGGGAACTCTCCCTCGGGCCTGGTAATCTCAGACCGCTCTCCAAAACTGATCCGGGGGATTCCCTTCCACCCCTTAACATAGGCATTGGAGATGGTAATAACTTCACCCTCGTGGAGATCAAAGTCCTCCCAGGCCGTGAACTCGACACGACCGGTCTCATCAGCGATGATGCCGCTGAATAATGTCTTCTTCCCCGACCGAGTATCTACCTCTCTCTTTTGTATCGAGAGGATGCGACCGGTGAATATGAGATTGTACATGTTGTCTTGGAGTTCAGACACCTTGACGGCCTGAGGTGCAGAATAACTACCCGTTGAGGGTACGCTAACTCCCTCTGGGACGGTGACCTCTTCCTGAGGCCTCTGTTCCACTACTGCCCGGTTGCCCAATTGGATCTCTGGCTGTCCGTTCCACTCTCTGGTGTATGCATATCGGATGAGATAATTCTCTCCAGCCTTGAGATCGATCTTGCTAGGTTCCCAAAGGGTAAACTTTACAGTAGTTCCAGCTTCATCGGCCAGGACGCCGCTCTGAATGGTCTTTGGCATGCCGGAGACAGTGATCTCCCGCGTGACCGATGACATTACGCGCACCAAGATATCCACGTTACCTTCATTCAGGCCGAGCTGGGCCAGTGTCTTCATGTTCCCACTGGTAAGGGCGTTAGGATCACCACCGTACTTGCGTACGATATATCGCTTGGACGCCTCAAGGGACATACGATAGACATCGAGGTAGTTGTCCAGGTCGCGCCTGATGTCTTCTTCCTTTACCTTTCCTTCAAGCACCCTGACTATTTCTTTCACATGGGGTGCGATCTCTTCATTGTTCATCATGTCTAACCCTCGTTTGATGAATTTACATTACATCCTATCACGTCGGGTATTAAAAGGGTATTACCCGGTATTCCGAAACTGAATCGCTCTAAATGGTGTCCAGATATTCAGGCAGCCGGATATGGGGGCGAAAATCAATTATTTGATGTGGATGAATTTGATAGTCGTATTGCTCAATTGTGCAATAGTTATTTATAGAACATCTCACTTAGGCAATAGTGTGAGATGCAGACATGGTCGATATAGGTGTGCTCGTCGCATCGAGAAGATACCATCGGTTACATTCTACAAGCCTGAAGGGGTCCCTTCATGGTCCATGCAGGTAGTGGAGATATCTTATGCCGAACTCGAGGCAGTGAGACTGATCGACATCGAAGGTCTCACACAGGAGGAAGCGTCAGCCCGGATGGGAATATCCAGAAGAAGCTTCTGGAATGATCTGGCATCGGCACGCAAGAAGATCGCCCATGCTCTTGTTGGCGGCCATGCCATTCAGTTCGTTGGTGGGGCGCCCTCCGAGCATATAACGAAGAACGAACATAACAAAGGAGGTAAGGAAAATGCCAAGATTTGATAGAACAGGCCCCCGGGGAGAAGGCCCGCGGACCGGCAGGGCATTGGGATATTGCGGCGCACCCAACGCGCCCAGGCGTGTTGGATCCGGCCCAGGACGTGGGTTTGGACCAGGACGCAGAGGTGGAGGTGGCTACGCTCGCCCCAGGTGTCTTAGGAGGCATGCTTGCTGGTCCCGTGATCCTCTAGCCGCACAGGTTCCGATGGCAGAAGCTAGAATCTCAGATGAGAGGGCGTACCTGGAAGATATGGTGAGATCCCTTGAGACTGAGTTAGAAGAGTTTCGCTCTCGTCTTGCGAACCTATCGGAGTGAATCGGTGCAAAACACATTTCTTATTTTTTTCTCCAGGGGCTCGTTGGGATATTGATAACAACTAATACTGTTCGTCGATGTCCTGCATTTCTTTGCATATTATGGCGGCATAATATTTACGCAGGGCTGTCGAGTAACATCTAATAAATACACACTACGTGGCCGGATGTCTTCTGACTGGCCTAGCAATGAAATAGGCACCTGCGGAGAAATTCCTCCGCGGTGCTGGTGACATGCTCAACAATAACGCGTCTCACTCGGTAGAGGTCTCTCCCTTCTCGAACCTCTCCCCGAGAGCGGCGATGAGCACTTCACGGTTGCGGCGGAGATGACTTTCGTACCAGGCCTTGATGACCTCGGCGAGATTTTCATGCAATTCATCCATGTTCATCTCGCTTAGGGCGGCATCATAGATGAGGAACTGTCCGAACACCCTTTTCCAGCCGGCGTACTTATAATAATGCTCTCCCTCGCAGTACTCAAACACCATCCGAATGCGCATGGTGTTTTCGTCGTTATAGTACCACACCTTCAGGGAGTCGCCCATACGGCCCTGTTCCTGGGTGCGGTCGACCAGCTGAATGTTCTTTATGCTGGCGTAGTCGAGCTCCTCTTTCATCTTGTACTGATCGGGAATGGAAGTCGGTTCTGCAAACACACTCTTGGCCGGTTCCATGGTGAGATGTACATTTATCTTCTCGAACCTCGCCAATAACCTGGCAAAATCTTCGACGAGTGACCGGTTGACCTTGCCTTGTTGACTTTTAAGTTCTTCCACGTCCCTAATGATATTCCGGGTCTTCTTTTCCAACTCGGCATCCAGCTCGGCGAACCAGTCATCCCTACCTTCGTTTCCACTCCGCACCATTCAAATCCCTGAGAATGTAATCGGCTACCCCACTTAAAAATATTCCCTACATCGAATTAGTCTGGATTTTTCTCATCTCTCCGTTTGCAAGGATATCCTAGATGATTGCTTTCCTAGAATGTATTTAACACATAATCTCATTCCCGGGCCAATGGTTTTATCCCCTATGACTTATTGGTGGTTCTGATGGACTTCGTATCGGTGCTCGTGGACTTTTTGGAAAACCTCTCCCACGATCCCGTACTTTATAGCATAGTCTTTTTTATATACTCCATCGCTGCGACAACCTTTCTTCCTATACCTATCGAGATAGGCCTGTTCTTTGGCCAGGCCTCCCCAATATGGTTGAAAGCCCTCGTCCTAGGCGCCGGAAAAGCCGTGGGTTCGGTTCTTGTGTTCATACTTGGTGTCCATCTGGAGAATCCCCTTAATCAGTTGGGAGCGCGATGGGGCTGGTTCAGAAAATTCGTGGAATTGATGCACAAGTTTGTGGCTAAAACTCGTTACATTGGCTTATACATTATACTAAGCATTCCGCTAATGGTTGACACGGCCCCTCTTTACATCTTCGCCATATTCAATCAGGAAGGACTCATGTGCCTGCGTCATTTCGCTCTGACCAACTTTCTCGCGGGGATCACTCGCGCATTTATCGTGTATTTGATCTTCCTATACTTCGGCATAATGCTGGTATAAGATCCTGCGATATTGTGCACGACAGTAAAGCTTGTTGAATTAATGGGCGAGAAGTGCCTGGCAAAGCTTTTTCCGACGTGCGTTGGCACGTCGGCTTGGTGAAAAACAAATGCCAGGCAACGCTGTTTTGGATCACCGACTACAAAATCATTGGCATGCGAACGACGAACGATACGTGCGGCGCGCCGAGCAAGCGGCGGTCGACGTCGGCGACTGGCATCGCTCGCTGCGTCGAGCGAACTCGAAGCGGCGCGGGCGGCCGTACGTGCTGCCGCCGGCGATGCTGGCGTCGGTTCGACGACTGATCGTCGAGCTGCGCCTCTCGTACCGAGCGGCCGAGGGGCATCTGCGTCGGATGCTCGGTGCGCTCGACATGAAAGCGCCGGATCACACCACGATCTGGAAGCGTCTGGCCGTCGAGGCGGCGGCGCGTCAGGCGCCGCCTCGTGCGGCGATCGTCGCCGTCGATGCGACTGGCTTCTCGACGACGCTGCGCGGCGAGTGGATGCGCGATCGCTGGCACAAGCATCGAGGCTTCGTCAAAGCGCACGTGGCCGTGGACGTGGAAACGCTCGAGGTGCTGGCGGTCGTCGTCACGGACGACCGCGTCAGTGATAACGCGGTGTTCGCGAGGCTCATCGAGCAGGTGCTCGCTCGCGGCATCGTCGTGCGCAGAGTGCTCGCCGACGGCGCTTACGATACGAGGGAAGCGTTCGATATACTCGATGCGCACGGCATCGAGGCGGGCATCAAGATCAAGCGGGGCGCGATGGCGAAGAGCAAGGGCTCCTCGTTCGCTCGGCCGCGCGCCGTGCGCGAGCGCGACGCGCTCGGCCAGGCAGCGTGGGAGGAACGCTACGCGTACTCGCTGCGCTGGATGATCGAGTATGTGTTCTCTGCGGTGAAGCGAACGCTCGGCGGCGAGGTGAGGTCGCGTCGCCGCGATCTCATGTTCTCGGAGGTCGAGAACAAGTTCTGGATGTGGAGCGAGATGCGGCGGACGGATTTATGCAACTGACTTCGACAGTAGAAAGATTTATGATAAGGTTTCAAAATCAGAGGTTATGGTCCCAAAGAAAAGGATATGCGAGATTCTGGAAGATTATGATCTCGGGGACATCACTATCGCCACCCTCTGTTCCCACTCTTCGATGCAGATATTCAACGGGGCCAAGAAGGAAGGCTTCAAGACGCTCGGCCTTGCTGTTAATCAGAAGACCAAGTTCTACGATGCTTTCCCCCTAGCCAAGCCCGATGAATTCATCCGTTTCGATAGTTATGATGATTTTATCGATAGAGCTGGAGAGTTACGGGATCGTAATGTCATTATCATCCCTCACGGTTCCTTTGTAGAATATATGGGAACCCGTCGCTTCGAGCAGATGGAGGTGCCTACCTTTGGCAACCGTGCGGTGCTCAAGTGGGAAGAGGATCGGGACACTCAGCGCGCCTGGCTAGAATCGGCAGGCATTCAAATGCCTCGTAAGATCCCTGATGCCAAGGATATCAGGGAGCCCGTGTTGGTAAAATACAATGGGGCCAAGGGCGGCAGGGGTTTCTTCATCGCCAAGGATTACATGGAGTTCAAGATGGGGATCGACCTTAGCCAAGAGTCCTATACGATCCAGGAATATATCCTGGGCACCAGGTACTATCTCCATTACTTCTATTCTCCCATCCGTAAGCATGGCTACCGCGTGGGCGAAGGCTCGCTAGAGCTCATGTCCATGGACAGGCGTGATGAGTCGAACATAGATGAATTGTATAAACTCGGCGCTACGGAGGAGCTGAAAAAGCATGGCATGTTCCCCTCCCTGGTAGTCACTGGCAACATCCCCGTGGTCATCCGCGAATCGCTGTTGAGCAAGGTTCTAGAGATGGGCGAGAACGTCATCCTCAAGAGCTATGAGCTGTTCGGCGGCCTCATCGGACCTTTCTGTCTTGAGAGTATTGTCACGGACAAGCTGGATTTCAAGGTGTTTGAAATATCCTGCCGCATTGTTGCCGGAACCAATCCCTTCATAAGCGGCTCCCCATACTCTGATCTCATCGAGCCGGGAATGAGTACGGGACAACGCATCGCCCGAGAAATAAAGGATGCAAGGGACAACAACGCGCTCGATCTCGTCCTGTCATGAAACTGAACCTGGTACTAGCTGACGCTGAGCTTGAGTTGGTCCCCGAAATGCCCGATGGGGCAGGGGAGCCTGGCACAAGGGCCCCCTTCCAGAACATTCCAGTTCTGGACGCATATTTCCACGGAAACGTCATATGCGATCTGCCCGAATCCGACCGCCGTGGCCGCCCAGATATACTACACAAGTGTCTATCTCTGTGCCAGGAATCAATTCTAAATCGAGAGGGCATGCTCCGTGCGTATGTACACACCCGCAATGATCAGGTAATCTCTCTAGACTCCGGGACGCGCATCCCTCCCAACTATGTCGAGTTTCTCAATGAGATGGGCAGTTTGCTAATGGGGCATCCTGTCAATGGTTACAACATCGCGTCCAAGACATATTCGGAGCTCATCAGAGAGATGAATGCTGATGAGATCATCGCGCTCACCCCCCTTGGAGAGGAGTATGATCTCATTGAATTGTTCGAGTCCCACTCTTCCGCCACACTGGCGGTAACTATTGGGGCATTTCCAGAAGGGGATTACACGAGTCCCGTCTATGAAATGGCGGATATCAAGGTCTCTCTAGGGCCCAGGCTGCTTACTGTGCCCTCGGTCGTGTGTGAAATACTAGCTGCGGGCCGAAGGAGCGGGGTCCCTGCTAGTTATCCTTCCACGTCTCTTGAAAAGGAATAAAAAAAGAGGTTTTTTTATCTCTACCAGCCACGCCCTTGCAGGCGAGAATCTTGAGGCAGAGTATCGGCGCTAATGCCCCGCATTGCCTCTCCCAGGCCCTTGGAGACTTCAGCGACAACATCGGGTTCATCGAAATGAGCGGTCGCCTCGACGATGGCCTCGGCACGGCGCGCAGGATTGTCAGACTTAAAGATCCCTGAACCGACGAACACTCCATCTGAACCTAGCTGCATCATAAGGGCGGCGTCGGCTGGCGTCGCAATGCCCCCAGCGGCGTAATTGACCACAGGGAGCCTCTGTAGCTGCGAAACCTCTTTGACCAGATAGAAGGGCGCCTGAATCTCTCTAGCCACTGCCATGAGCTCTTGCTCATCTTTACCCTTCAATTCGCGTACTTTTCCCATTATGGTGCGCTGGTGACGTACCGCCTCGACAACGTCACCGGTACCCGCCTCTCCCTTTGTGCGGATCATTGCTGCACCCTCGTCGATACGGCGGAGAGCCTCCCCAAGGTCCCTTGCCCCGCATACGAATGGCACGGAGAAGTCTTTCTTAGCCACGTGGTAGAACGGATCGGCTGGAGTCAGCACTTCAGACTCATCGATCATATCTACTCCCAGCGATGCCAGCACCTGCGCCTCAACGAAGTGGCCGATACGGCACTTTGCCATCACGGGAATGCTCACGGCTTCAATGATCTCATCAATCTTTATGGGATCGGACATGCGGGCCACTCCGCCATGGGCACGTATGTCTGCTGGAACTCTCTCCAGTGCCATGACTGCTATCGCCCCTGCTTCCTCGGCGATGCTTGCCTGTTCAGCATCAGTGACATCCATCACCACGCCACCTTGTTGCATCTTGGAGAAGCCCCTCTTTATTAGATCGGCCCCATAACGAAGTTTGGTCATATCCAGATCAAAAGGCATATAATCTCACCGTCAAGTTGGTTAATCACGCCACGCATTATAGGCTTTTCTATCCCTTGCCCGTCGCCGCTACCTGTCTGGGCCCATCCAATAGGTTGTCCCAATGTATTCAATGATCGGAGATGATACTTCTACCATGCGTATCACTACCCTCATAGAGAACGCCCATGGCTCAGATGCTAGATTACGGAACGAGCATGGACTCTCATTATTCATTGAGACAAAAGACTGCAAACTGCTTTTCGACCTTGGCCCCTCCCATCGCTTCGCCGACAATGCTGCTATCTTGGGGATCGACTTGGCAGCGGTGGACTTGGCGGTGATCTCACATGGTCACTATGATCACGGCGGCGGCCTTGCCCGTTTCCTAGAGCTCAATTCTGATGCTAATGTCTTCCTTCGCCGGGGGGCCGACGGCCCTCAATACTCCACTGCCCTGGCCAGGGAACGATATATTGGTTTAGATCCAGAGGTTCTGAGGGCCAATATGGATCGGCTGAGGTGGGTAGACGGTGAAACGGAGGTCGCCCCCCGTATACACCTACTTACTACTATCCCTAAGATAGATGCCCGCCCATCTGGGAACTCTCGGCTTTTCCTCAAAGAAGGCGATCGTTTAATTCCTGACCCATTTGACCATGAGCTGGTATGTGTGATCAAGGAGGAAGATGGCATAGTCGTCTTGACAGGATGTGGACATTGTGGGGCGACGAACATGGTCCGAGTGGCCAAAGAGCACTTCCCTCACGACTCCATCAAGGCAGTGGTGGGTGGATTCCACCTAATCTTCAGCCCGGCGGCCAACGACCCTGCCACGACTCCGGAGGATGTTAGGATCTTCGCCGGGACGTTGGCCCGGCTAGGCTGCGCCAAGGTCATTACCGGCCACTGTACCGATGAGAAGGCCATATCCATCTTGCAAGAGCAGCTCGGAAATAGACTAGCCAGGCTGAGGACGGGGATGACGTTTGAAATGTGATTAATCGTTCTATTCCAACCGTGCAGAATGCAAAGAAAGGGTGTTCGCCAGCGCAGGAGCAGCGTAAAGGCTATTAGCGTCCCCAGATATGCCTTGACTGATGGCCGCCAAGCGCCTGAGCAATGTGCCCGAGTCCGGTACCGTAAAGATCGCGAACGTCGTGAGCAAGCTCAAGCAGGAAGGGGTCAATGATATCATCTCCTTCTCTATGGGTGAGCCCGATTTCTCTTCCCCTAGCAACATAATCCAGGCATGCAAGGATTCCCTCGACCGGAACTTTACTCATTATACTCCGTCGGCGGGCATATCTGAGCTGCGCAGGGCGGTTGCCGTCAGGGCCCAGAGAGATAACGGGATTCCGTGCACCGAGTCTAATGTTCTGATAACTCCGACCAAACAGGCTGTCTTCATGGCCATCCTGGCCTTGATCGACGAGGGAGATGAAGTCATCCTTCCCGATCCTACTTGGGGGACCTATGAGGCCTGCGTTCGCCTAGCAGGGGGCATACCGAAATATGTAGCCCTGCAGCCTGAGACTGACTATCGTATGACTCCAGAGGCAGTCGTCGAACAGATCACGCCAAAGAGCAAGATGATCATGCTAAATTCGCCGGCCAATCCTACTGGGGCAGTCATGACCAAGAATGATGTCCAAGGCGTGGCCGATCTGGCCATGGACCATGATCTTATGGTCATGAGCGATGAGGTCTATGAGAAGATAATCTTCGAAGGCGAGCACCACTCCATTGCATCCTTTGATGGTATGATGGATCGCACGATCACTGTTAATGGCGTATCCAAGACCTATGCCATGACTGGATGGAGATTAGGGTGGGCCATCGCCGCACCCCCCATAATCAAGGCTCTCAACACTCTCCAGACTCATTCCCTGACCTGCTGCGTGTCATTTGTACAGCAGGCTGGGGTGGAGGCGTTGACCGGTCCGCAGGACTCTGTTAGGGATATGGTCCGGGAGTTCCGTGGTCGTCGCGACCTCATTATGGGGCTCATGCAAGACATCCCCTCGCTACACTGTGCTGAACCCAAGGGGGCATTCTATCTGTTCCCATCCTTTGATCACAAAATGTCCTCAGAGGATCTAGCAGCCTATCTTCTACAGGAGGCCCACGTTGCCCTTACTCCTGGCTCGGCCTTTGGCCCGGCGGGCGAGGGGCACATCCGCATATCCTATGCCTGCTCTCGCCAGGATATTGAGATTGGAATGGGGCGCATAAAAGGGGCGTTGGCGAAACTATAGGGGTTTCTGGCCCAACGATACATTCCTAGCGATCCTTCGGAGGGATCATGTTGGGAATACTCTCAATGATGGGATAGGTGGCACCGCACTGGGGACAAGTAAGCGTACCCTCTTCGATGTCCATCGAATCTCCCTTTACCTCATCCAATAGAAGAGGATGGTATCTGCATACTGAGCAAGCCAATAGGTCTAGAAGTGGTCTCTTCACGCCGCGAGGATGTCTTTCAAAGGTATTTGTCCTTTTCACTGAACGACACATCTTGTTAGAGTGTCAATCTGTAAAATTAGTTGAGGCTTTTCGTACCAAGTATGCGATGGGTTGTTGGGCAATAAGTTGTTCTCTATCAGAAAAGGGCGCAGCGGCCTATCTATCAAAATAACTCTCATCTTTCATTTAGGTTGCTGGGCCTCATATCTATCTTATAGGACATAATCGGGGAAAATGGGCTCTGTAAGGTTGTACAGCCATGGTAATGCGAAAATAAAATCCATCCTGCCCCCTGCTGATCAGGTGCCTGTACTGTCTGATTGTGAAGATCAGTTGACTAAAAGATAGCTAGTAAGGGGTTTAGTCTTTCTTCGGGTTGGTCCTTAGATCTGTTCTACTCAGGCCCCTCATCATCTGAGCCCTCATCTTCCTCTATGATGTGGCACTCGCACTCCTCATCTTCACATTCATCTGGCTCTAGGAAATCGATCAGGAAGGCGTTCATCTCCTCCAGGAAGATCATAGCCTTCTTGACATCGCCCTTTTCCAAGAGCTCGATGACGATCTCAAGGTCCTCTTGCATCGCTGAGAGGTCATCGTCGAGATCATCAAGCATGGCATAGAGGTGATCTATTTTGTTCACCATGAATGACCATATCAACTATCTTAGATTAAAGCTAGTTGTTGTCCTTTCGCCTTAACCTATCTTGTAGGGGCCAAAGCTCTTTAATGCACCGTGCTATCGCTTGCCATGCTGGCCCGGAGTTGTCTATATCGCGGTCTGGCCGTACCGCACAGACGTTTCTGACTGGCCATGCCAGGAGAGAAATGGATGATCTGTTTAGATCCCCGAATTGAGAATATATCCCCAGAGGGACTGAGGGAGCTCCAATTCAGGCTCCTGAAGTCTCAGACCTATCGTCTTTACTCATTCTCGCCCTTCTATCATGCTCGCATGAATGCCGCAAATGTGCATCCCGATGACATTCGTTCACTGGATGACATTGTCAAGCTGCCCTATATGTACAAGAAAGACCTCCGAGACAATTACCCTGACAAATTGTTCTCCGCACCGAAGAGGGATATAGTCAGGTATCATGCTTCATCTGGCACTACGGGTAAGCCAACCATCGTGGGTTACACCCGCAATGATATCAACATGTGGACAAATTCATTGGCCCGTTCCCTGATCTCCATTGGACTTGGCCCAGATGATGTAATCCAGGTGGCCAATACCTATGGTCTATTCACCGGCGGGCTGGGCTTCCACTACGCCGTCGAGCGCATCGGCGCTGCTGTCGCCCCTGCTTCCACGGGCAACACCAAGCGGCAGATCGAGCTTATACAGGACCTTGGGGTGACAGCAATGGCAGCGACGCCATCTTACCTCCTTCACCTAGGCGAGGTCGCCGAGAAGATGGGAGTGAGCATTAAGGATGACACGAACCTTCGATATGGTCTGCTGGGTGGTGAGCCGTGGTCTGAGAAGATGCGGGAACACATCGAGGACTGGCTAGGTGTGAAAGGTTTCAACTGTTACGGCACCTCCGAGCTCTCTGGATCAATGTTCAGCGAATGCACTGAACGCAATGGCATTCACATATGGGGCGACATCGCTTACGTTGAAGTGATCGATACCGCGACGGGGGAGCAATTGGGTCCTGGTGAGCGTGGCGAGATAGTGCTCACCATGCTGCAAAAAGAGGCCATGCCCATAATCCGATACCGCATTGGGGATATCAGTGAAGTGGACACGGAACCATGCGCCTGCGGCCGATCCCATCCCCGGATCTCACGCATAACTGGCCGGGTAGATGACATGCTTATCATTCGTGGCATCAATGTCTTCCCGTCCCAGGTGGAGCATACTCTCC
>JAAYQQ010000050.1 GCA_012519255.1 Methanobacteriota archaeon
CATATCCACGCAGGCCTTGTCTGCCTGCATCCCCGATACGGCAGCCAGGCCAGCAGAGTATTCGATGCGCACCACGCCGTCCTGGATCCTCTTGGTGCGGAGGATGCGGATGGGGCCGACGTGAGAGGTGCGTTCGCAATGCAGGCCGCCGCATGCTTCCACGTCCACGCCGGTGGTGTTCACCACACGAATGATCTTGCCTGGCACCACTCCTCCCTGATACAGGCGGAAGCCGAATCTTGCCTCCGCCTCATCTCGGGGCATGAATTTGATCTCCACGGGATGATCTTCCAGTACGATCTCATTGCACCGGCGTTCCAGCTCTTCCCGCTGCTCATCGGAAAAGTTCTCATAATGAGTTATGTCCAGCCTGGCCTCATCCACACTTTTATGCGCTCCGGACTGCCAGACGTGATTGCCCAGCATGCGTTGGGCGGTACCATTTATGATATGCGCGGCGGTGTGATGGCGCATTAGCTGTCGACGGCGATCCTCGGCGATGGCGCAGGTAACCTCTTGCCCGATCGTCAGGTCGTGTTTGCCCTCCAGGAAGTGCAGGATCGTCTTGCGAACCTTCTGCACGTTGACGACCTTAAGGCCGTTAATGGTGCCATAGTCTGCTTCTTGCCCTCCGCCCTCTGGATAGAAATAGGTGCGGTCCAGGATGATCGCCCCCTTCTCCATGCCGACGATTTTGGACTGGAAGACCATGATCTTGGGATCCTCATAGTAGCCCATGATGGTCTCAGGCATATCTGAGGGATATTCCTCCGTCGTGGAGGCCTCCTCCGCCATTGCCGTATCCTCATGTCTCTTGGCCACCATCTGGTAGAAGTTATCGGGTATCTCTATGGGTACGTCGGAGAACTCCCTGACGATCTCGGGATTGAGGCCGTGAGAGTCGTATAATTCGATGAGCTGATCGGTTGTAACAGGGTTTCCCCTGAGCTCCCTGGTCATTCTGCGAACTATGGATCGCCCGCGGTCCAGCGTCTCATAATATCTCCGCTCTTCCACATCGACCAGTTCCATAATGTCATCGTGATTCTCTCCCAAATCTGGAAAATGCGGTGAGAAGTAGTCTATCTGCTGCCCCACGATATCGGACAGGCTCATCTGCATATCCAGCGTCCGCATTGACCTCAGTGCCCGACGGACCAGCATCCTGGCAAAGTAACCCTCTCGGACATTTGATGGCACAACGCCGTCGTTGAGCAGGAATGCCAGCGCTCTCGAGTGATCGCACACAATATATATGTCCTCCATAGGTCCGACCGTGCGTAATAACTCATCGTATGAGATGCCCAGGCGCCTGGCCGTGGTCTCTCTAAGATTGCGGACATCTGCCGCCGTCTGCATGTCCATGGCGCCGGCAGTCCGTGAATAGGTTGCCAGAATGTCATAGTCCGTCTTGATTCCGGCAGAAGTCTGCAGTCGTTTGACGACTGGACCAAAGACTGCCTCATACGCTGACGGCGTGCCTTGGGATACCCACGTGAGTCGTTCCAGCCCATATCCAGTGTCCACGACTCTCATATCCATGGGTATACGGCCCTGGGGGGTCTCTCGGTACTGCATGAACACGAGGGTGGCAAGTTCCACGCCGTCGAGGATCACTTCCATACAGGGCCCGCTGTTCCCGCCCCCCTCCCACCATTCTTCGACGTAGCGTATCTTCCTTGGATCCATGCCCAGTCTATCTGATAATAGGGCATGGCATAGCTCTACCGTCCGCTCCTTGAAATAGATCTCCTTGGCAGGTTTGTTAAATGTGTGGTGGGCTAGCATCTCAAAAAATGTGAAATGCCTCCCCGTCACGCCCACGTTATCAATATCATTAAAGCGCACACAGGTCTGAGAGATCGTAAGGGGGTTGGCCGGTGGCTCCACCACGCCATTTAATACCCAGGGCTGGAAGTCGTAAATAGATGCCTGGGTGAAAAATACATCATCGCGCCATCTTGCCACAATGGGGTAACGGCGAACGCGGCCGTGCCCATGCTCCTCAAAGAAAGAGAGATATGTCTCGCGCATATCATGGATGCTCATGGGCCGAGGCATGGGCGAATTGCCAAGGAACGAGTACTCCTCACAGGGTGATTCCCCGCAGGTGGGCCAGTCCCCCTGGGACCAGAATGCGCGGCCGCATTTGGGGCAGATCTTACGGATGAAGTCATTATCCTTAAAATATGTGAGCTGGAACTCAGCAGCGAGCTCATTGAGCATAGTGGCTGGAAGGGCCGTTGCTTATTTTAAATTTATTAAGCATCGGTGGGGGGGATATGGGGCCATGGTACTATGCATTTTTACCCATCGGGCCATTTCATGGATGACTAATTTCGACGTAACGGCCGGGATGGGGGTGCGGACCGGCATACCCTGCTCGATGAGGCGATGCCCCCTCAGGCGGACAATAGGTGGGCCATTATACCGCTGAGCTAGAACATACTGCACATCTTGGCATCCCTTGACCCGCGGGGATGACGGCTGGAGATTGGCAGCATGACTGAAATGATCATAATCGTGCTTCTCCGGAGTATGCATTTGACAATAGAATGGATTCATGAAATGGGATTAGCTGAGATTGGGGGATGACGAACGCATCTATTATATCACTTAGGCAGTCCTTCGTGCTGTTCGGGACCGAATGCTCCTGGAGGAAGCGGGCAAGTTCTCAGCCCAGCTTCCATTGGTCCTGGAAAGAGTGTGACTGCGAGCAGTATATCCTGCTCAACAATCTACTAAGTTGTGCACTCGTGAAGAGTTGTTGTAGGTGGCCAGGGAAGGCATCCCAGAGCAGAACCTGAGCCTAGAAAAAGCGGTGCGGGGTGTGATAAAGGAGTTGGCAAGAGGATGGGCACTGACTTATTGGAGGGGATTTATCAATCCAACATATGGTTGATTTCTAACGTATCTGATCGCAAATGCCGAACTGTTGGAATAATAGTATCAATCCAACATATGGTTGATTTCTAAC
>JAAYQQ010000051.1 GCA_012519255.1 Methanobacteriota archaeon
CGCCCAATAGTGTAGGTGACCTCTCGGGCAAGGTAGGAAGTATGGATAATGACTTCAGCTCACTTCATCCCCTGGCCAAGGCAGTCTACTATCTTGGAGACATGAACTGCCATACCATGGCCGAGCGTTCCTACGAGCTCAATGGCAACCAGATGCCCTTCTGCGCCCGAGATATTGGACTATTCCTGGGCCTCGCCTTGGGGATGGCAGTAACCCTATGGTTACGCCCTCGCTTCAGCTGGCTCATCATTATCCTGCTAGCTCTTCCCATATTTGTTGACGGCGGTGCCCAGATATTGATCAGTTACGAGTCCACGAACCTGATAAGAATTATTACCGGCATCCTCGGCGGAATAGCTACGGCCCTATTCCTGGGACACCTCGCCGACGTCATGCTCTCCATCAAGAAATGAAAAAGGGTGAGACAGGCAGGCACGGGAAGTCCTGACGGGTGGCCGCTCTGATTTCCATTTAGGAGCACACGACATCAGTCTTGAGTGCAAGTGCGAAAGCGGTCTTACACCCTACCTGTCCCATGAGATGAACTGCCTCCTTAGAATTTAAACTTGTTGCCAAATTCTTGACGTTTTTTAGTGGTTTTATAACGATAAAACATTACGAATTATATATGCAAATTTCGAAAAGAGTAATATTATGACGCTACAAATAGCATTCGAACTATCAATGTCCGTATGCCGAATGATTCCCAGTTTCCTTGTCAATCTGCTAGATAAAATGATAGCCCCCTGGCCATAAATAGCAAAATATAACGTAACCAATTGGTAGGAATCGAAATGGCCGATACGTCGATCTTGTGGTTAATATCATATACATACTATTGCGCCGCGACACGCTCTGCTCGTCCATCAAAGAAGGGCATTCACCATTCGATTAGAACTTCAAGGCGCGTGACATGCTTCGGTATGTGTTGGCAATATAGGGAGGCAAAACACTCGATGAGTGGACCGATAGGAGATCGTATCTCGCCGAGAAAGATGAAACTCCATCACACCATTACAGGAGGGGAGAGGCTATCCTTTCGCAGCTGGCCGAAAATGGTAGTGCGAGATCATAACAGACCTCTTTCCTTTCAGAGCTTTGGAGACGGCATATCAATACAGTTTTATACTATAGCCTCGTAGAGGGAGTGGAAGCCTCGGTTAGAAACGAGGAACCGGTGAGACGGATTGGCAGTCCAAATATGACTCTGGCCTGGCCAGTGAATTTGGACAAGTTATTTATATAACTGCTTTCATTCGTAACACCTAACAAAATTAGTAGCTTTTAACCCACTTTTGAGAGTTGATGGCACATGGCAGACAATAAGCTTAAGACGGGTACTACCACCATTGGGATCGTTTACAAGGATGGAGTGGTCATGGCCACAGAGCACAGGGCCACCATGGGCAACATCATCGCTCACAAGGATGTCCAAAAACTGTTCAAGATTGATGATAATATTGGACTTACTGTGGCTGGCCTTGTCGGTGATGCTCAGATTCTAGCCCGATACATCAAGGCGGAGCTAGAGCTGTATAAGCTCAAGAAAGGCTCCCCCATGTCTGTGAAGTCCGCCGCTACGCTGCTGAGCAATATCATGCGGAGCGGGGGCGGTGCATATGGCTACTATTACGTTGGCCTTATCATAGGCGGTATCGACACCACGGGAGGGCACGTCTACTCGCTCGACGCCGCGGGTGGATCCATAAGTGACGATTATGTTTCCATTGGCTCGGGTTCCGTGTTCGCCTACGGCGTCCTGGAAGATCACTTTAAGAAAGAAATGAGCAAGGATGAAACCATTGATTTGGCCATCCGTGCCCTTAACGCCGCCATGCGCCGGGACTCCGCTTCCGGAGATGGCTATGCGGTATCCGTCATCGACAAGGACGGCTTCCGCGAGCTTACGGCCGAAGAGGCCCTTGAACGGGCCGAGGCCATGGATTTGCGGATTGGCTACGTCCGCCAAAAGTGAAACCCTTTCCCTCTAACTCCCCTTTTGTCATTTGTAAAATATACCAAGCAGGAATTGTTCATGAGCGCTGAGAGAATTCTAGAAGATGCAAGAGAGCAAATACGGAAGATAGCGCCTTCCGATGTTGATATTACGGCCATCGAGTTCGAAGGGCCAATAGTTGTGATCTATACGAGGGACATGGAAAAGTTCGCCTCGAATAATGACATCGTGAGGCAACTTGCCCAGGGCCTCCGTCGGCGGGTAGCGATCCGCCCAGACCCCTCCACACTGGCTGATCCAGATACAGTCGAAAAGAGGCTGCGAGAGATCATACCTGAGGAGGCAGAGATCACTGACATTTATTTTGAGGATGATACTGGCGAGGTAACCATTGAGGCAATCGCCCCCGGTTTGGTTATTGGAAAACACGGCAGCATTCTCAACGAGATTAAGAAAGAGATCGGTTGGGCGCCCAAGGTAGTGCGTGCGCCTCCCCTGCCATCAAAGACCGTGTCGGACATACGAAACTATCTCCGCCAGATCGGTGATGAGAGAAAGGCATTCCTCAAGAAGGTAGGACGGCGCCTCTCTCGCCAGAAGATAGAGGGAGAGGCATGGGTGCGTCTAACCGCACTGGGTGGCTATCGCGAGGTTGGACGCTCTGCCACGCTTCTGAGCACCCAGGAGAGTAAGGTACTCATCGATTGCGGCGTCGATCCGTCTGACCGAGAGGGCTCTACCCCTTACTTTAACGCACCAGAGATGCTGCCGCTGGAAAATCTCGATGCTGTCGTCATAACTCATGCTCACGCAGATCACTGCGCCCTTCTGCCGGCCCTGTATAAATACGGCTACGACGGGCCCGTATACTGCACTCCCCCCACTCGCGACCTGATGTCTCTCAACCAGCTTGATTACATCAAGGTCTCCTTCGGCGAGGGGAAGAAGGCACCGTATGATTCATCGCATGTTCGCGAGGTGGTCGCCCACTGCATACCGCTCAAGTATGGTGAGACCACCGACATCGCCCCTGACATGCGACTCACATTCCAGAATGCAGGACACATCCTTGGCTCATCGATATGCCATTTCCACATCGGTGATGGCCTGTACAACATCGCCTTCACCGGCGACATGAAGTTTGAGAGGAGCTGGCTATTCAACGCTGCGACCAATAGATTCCCTCGTCTGGAGACATTGGTCATTGAGAGCACATACGGCGGATATCGTGATATCCAGCCTTCCCGCATAGATGCATCCAACCAGCTCAAGAGGATCTGTGAGCGTACCCTTGCCAGAGATGGAAAGGTTCTCATCCCTGTTTTCGCAGTGGGACGTTCCCAAGAGGTCATGTTGGTGCTGGAAGAGCTCATGCGCACGGGCAAGCTCCCCAAGGTTCCGATATACCTCGATGGTATGATCTGGGAGGCCACGGCCATCCATACTGCCTATCCAGAATACCTTAACTCCCAGTTACGGACCCAGATATTCCAGATGGGACAGAACCCATTCCTTTCTCCCTTATTCAGGAGAGTGGAGACTCAGGAAATGCGAGAACGCATATCTCATGATATTGAACCTTGCATCGTGTTGTCTACCAGCGGTATGATGAATGGGGGGCCAGTCCTTGAATATCTCAAGAACTGGGCCGATGAACCCAAGAACACCCTCGTCTTCGTAGGGTATCAGGCCAATGGGACAATAGGAAACAGGATCATGAAGGGCATGACCAACCTTGAACTCTCAGAGCGCGGGAAGCCTGTGAGCGTCAAGTTACGCATGGATGTCGAGACGGCCGAGGGATTCTCTGGCCACTCTGACCGCAGACAGCTCATGGCCTATATCTCATCGCTTGATCCCAAACCAGATAGGATCATCATCGGTCACGGAGACGAACATAAGTGCGCTGACCTTGCCTCCTCATTGTATAAGAAATTCAATATGGAGACCAGGGCGCCGATGAACCTTGAGACCATCCGCATGAAATAAGGCCATCTGCTCGGCTGGACGATGCCCATATGCGGTGCACCGTGTGGCAGGGATTCTTAATGTATTTCCCACACACCCGGCGAAATATAACCGAGAGGGCGTTGCTCCCCTGCCATCCAATCATGAGTCGGACAGGGGCACGCCGAAAGGTAGTCTTATCAACTGCCTAGGTATTCGCGCTGAGAAAGGTGATCTCTCATGAGATGTGCCAAATGTGGAACCGAGAGTACAACAGATGGTCAATTCTGTATCGAATGTGGGGCCGCGATAGTTGCTCCTCAGGAACCAGCCAATAATCACACGCCAATGGCTGACCCGGGAGCTCAGCAGACGGCAGCCGTCCCTCCCCTGCACAAACAATCTACCAGCCACCCCGAGAAGATACCGACCATAAAGAATGTTCATCTCGGCGAGATCCTGTTCCTCCTGTCTGGAATTCTTCTGATAGCGGCAGGGCTTGAGAATCTGGGATGGAGTACGAGGGGGTTCGGATTGCAGTACCTGCTCCTTGGTATCTTCGCCATTGTGGGAGGATTGTATCTCGTGGCCGTGATAGTCATGCCTAACATGGTCGGAGAACTGAGTAAGGCCTCCAATAAAGCGACTGTCCTCATCGCACTGACCTTCCTGATCTGGGGATTCGCAGCGGCGTTCGCCGTTGATGTAGGCGCCAATGGCGGCCTGCTAGTCGCGGCCGGTCTCGCCGCAGCGCTGGGCGTCATGCTACGAGAGAGCATGATCCAGTAAGCCTTACGAATGCAGGCCCTGACCTGCCCCTTCATTTCTTCTTTCTGCAAAGAGATTTAGATCAGGGCGTTACCGCCCCCATCAATGTAGAAATGTCAGAACAGGGATGTTTTTGAACCTTGTCGACCCAGAAGCGCCACCCTGGAGTCCCGCCTCTCCATGAGAACCTGCATGCCAAGTTTACGCCCCAGGCGCTCTGAGAACTCCCTTACCATGGCGGGAGATGGCATATTGTCGATAGTCATCCTCCTTCTTGAGTCGCCCACAAATACGTAACCCTTCGGCTCTACGAAGGTAGGGTCCGCTTTGGCATCTAATTTGGCGTAGTCGCCCTCCCATCCAATGTTCCAGTCCTTGACCAGGGTATGTCGGATGACCGTCCTTGTATCAAGAGAGGGCAATAGTTCTAGCGTTCGGTTAAGCCGCTCCCATCCGTCAGGAATGCGTGGGACGCATAGTCTCTTGTAAATCTCCTCGGTCGGCGCGGCCACCGTCACATACAGTTGCGTGGGCAACGGATCAAGCTTCTCCAGGACCTCTGGGAAAGTGCCATTGGTCACCAGGAATGTGCTCATACCCCTTCGGTGGCATACATCAATGAAATCACCGAGGTAGGGATACATGGTCGGTTCGCCAGATAACGATATGGCGACGTGCCTGGGTTCTCTGGATTCCTGCCACATCTCTCGCGAACAGCGTTCGTCCCCTCCAAAACCAGATACGAGCTTACGCTGCTCCTGGATACATCTATCAAGTATCTCTTCCGGCTCCTTCCACTGCACCTCCTCTGATTCAAAACCTTGCACGCGCCAGCAGAAAAGACAATTGTGGGTGCATTGATTCACTACCGGAGTCATCTGTAGACATCGATGGGAGCGGATGCCATAGAACTCCTCCTTGTAGCACACGCGCCCATGGAGTAGAGACTGCTTCATCCAGTGACATAGTTTAACCGCGGCATGATCTCCGTATATCTTGTACTGTTGTTTTTCCAGGGTTCTCTTGACGTCAGTGGCCATGTTACCTCAGAACGAGAATAGACGCTTCTGGCACATCGCCGGCTTGGACGATGAGCCATCTTTGGCTTTTTTCATCTCGGGCTCCGGCGAAATGGACTTTTTCGACTGAGATGATGGATGTGTTGTCGACTTTTTTACACTGGCCATCACTCGTTTTACCGCCGCGCTGTCGATCTTAGCATCTAACAGGAAGGCGACCTCCTCCACATCCAGCTCTAGCTTGATGGTCATGTGGAGCCGGAACTCCTCATTATTCTGGAACATTTGCTTGAAGGGCGGCAGGAAATCCTGCCTTACTCCCGCAGCGGACATATGTATCATAGATCCCAGTTTAGAAGATATATTCGCCTGGAGAGCGCGGTTCCCCTTACTGCGGGACATACGAATAAGGTACGAGGGGAAGTTATAACGCACATAGCCGCGGACATCCCTCTGCTTGGCCGCGCAGACGGCAAAACTGAGGAAGTCGTTGGCATAGGACCAGAATCCATAATGCTGCCTCCTGTAGACGCGTCCAAGAAAGTTATCGGCACGAGCCACAGCCTTCATTCCTCGATATAGATCAAGATTGTCTCGATACGCATTGGGTAAGTTCTCATCTATCCAGAGAAGTTTTGTATCGGGCGTCTCGTCCACCTCTAGAAGGGCTTTGCGAGCAAGGATGGGGTCACGGGATTTGAATATGTCATCCATGACCTGGAACATGGTCTGTTCGACCTCTCTGAAGCCCACTACCGCGGCCTGATCCTCATCCACTTCCTGCTTCCCCATGGCAACAGCCTGGAGGTCCCTAATGGCGGAGCGAAGGTCGCCATTGCTATTTTCGGATAATACCCTGAGGGCCTGGTCGGTTATCTTGATCCCACGGTCCTTGGAGATGCGTCTCAGGACCCCTCTCACGGTGACGGTCCTAATGCGGTTGAACTTGATCTGCTGTGTCCCGGATTTAAGAGCAGAGCTCTTCCTGCTCAGCGCGTACCAGTCGTTGACTATGAGGATCACTGGCTGCTTGGTCGAACGGACCACCTCGGCGATGGCGGGTATTCCACCACGATCTTCTCTTCCGCTGATGTTGTCCGCCTCGTCCAGGACGATGAGTTTGAGATTGCCTTCCTTGCTGGAGAGATACTCGCCATCCTCGGAGAAGGTCTCTCCAAGAGCGCCTCGCAGAGCTACCGCCTTGATGGCATCAGCATTGCGCTGATCTGAGGCGTTCATCTCCACCACGTCCCAATTAAAGTCCGCAGCGAGAGCAAGAGCAGCACTGGTTTTTCCTGTGCCAGGGGACCCCATGAGTACAGCAGCCTTCTTGATTGGTTTTCCGGCCACCCATGTTTGGGCCCATGCTCTCAGTTCCTGCACCGCCTTGGGATTGCCCACCACTTCATCAAGTCCAGCAGGCCGATATGTCTCGGTCCAATCCTCACTCATGTCGTGCTGAAAAAATGCCTAGTATGATAAATAACTGCCCCTGGGGTGAGTGAGGGGGACCGGCCATCGACGGAGTGGGGGCCCCGGATCCAGGCATATGTCTGCCGGAGCCCACATTATGGGTCATACTTCACTCGCTGCCCCTTAAAAACCCCTAATGGCTTCAACAACGACATGATCATTATCGGTCTCTGATGCCACCCATGGGTCATGCCAGGCTTGTTCACATCATCCTTTACCCCGCAAGGAGTAGTGTTCAAAGGTGGTAAGACCAAGAGTATTGGCCAACTCCATAAGGCCCTCATATATGCGAGCCAATCCAGCCTCCACCGACGGATTGGTGAGCTCGATCCTCTCCAGACTATGCAGTCGCTCCTGGAGATCCTCAAGCCTGGAGGATATGAACTCGTCTTCTTGGCTCTCTATCTCCTGAGAGATTAGGCGGGCGAGCAGATGGGATGCTGCAAGCATACGGCAGTGCATGATGTGTTCGGAGGGCGCTTCCCGTATGAATGGAGCAGTTAGCGATAATAGATTATCAACATAGCTGATGCTTTCCTTCCCAGATTGACCAGATGGTGTGGCCTCGGCCCGGTCCAGCAATGCCTTGGCTTCCCTAACGGCTTTGGGCCGGCCCGCCTGCCTATCTCTGCAATAATGATGAGCCTGAGCTCAGCCATTCGACGATGGTCACGGCTATTCTCACTCCCCCCTGGGAACTCGACCAACCGCTCTTGGGTCACCATCACACCTCCACTGATTTGGATGCCCTGCCATCATAATGCTTTCTCCTGCCCTCCTACCCTTTGACCGATCGGTGACCTGCAGGGCCTCTGGTCCAACCGTTCGAGTGGGAGATGAAACTGGATAATGTGGTTCTGGCCCCATCCCTGCTTGCCTGATGCCCATCTGCCAAATTAGGATGGGCGCGCAAATAGGGTGTGGGAGTTGGAAATAAAAATAAAAGAGGGGGAAAGGGGTTTATTGGCCTTGATCGATGTCTTCGTCTCTAACCTTGGCCTTGGTGGTCCTGCCGACCTCTTCACTCTCCCTGATTTCCCGACCCATATCCTCCTCGAGTTGTTTTAGCTCGGCCCTGAGCTCGTCGTGCGAGGGGATCGGACCAAGGACATCCTCCGGTCGTCCCACTGCGGCCTCAATATCTTCGTGGTCAACAATTTCCCGCGGAGGAGTCTGACGGCCTACGCCCATGTATTCGGACATGCCCTCCATGACCTTGGTGACCTCGAAGGGGACGATCCACTTTGTGCTATCAGATTGGCCTAACTTCTGCACGGTCTGCAGAGATAGAACCGTCAGTGCTTTGGAATCTAGTGGGGCCGCGCCTACCGACAATATGCGTAACTTCTGCGCCTCACCCTGGCTCTGCAGGATGATTGCCAGCCGCTCGCCCTCGGCCTCAACGACCTTTGACTGTCGGACACCCTCAGCCTGTAGGATGCGGGCCCTCTTGCTACCTTCAGCAGTTAGGATTGCCGCGCGCTTCTCACCATCGGCCCGCAGGATGGCGGCTCGCCTGAGCCTCTCCGCAGAGGTCTGCTCTTCCATGGCCTGCTTGACCTTGGGGGCAGGGTCAACCTCACGGATCTCCACTGCCTCTGCCCTAACGCCCCATTTGTCTGTGGCATCATCCAGGATATCGCGCAGGCGTAGATTGATCTTATCCCGAGAGGAAAGGATCTCATCTAGTTCCATGTCGCCGATGATCGCCCTTAGTGTGGTCTGGGCCAGATACACCGTGGCAGCACGATAGTTGGTCACCTCGAAGTACGCCTTCTTGGGATCGACCACCTTGATGTATATGATGGCGTCCACGTGCGTAGGGGAGTTATCTTTGGTAATAACTTCCTGACTTGGGACCTCCAGCACCTGTGTCCTCAGGTCTAGCGTGGTCACCTCACTTATCAGGGGATAAACATAATTGAAGCCGGGGTTCAGCGTTCTCTTGTACGTACCTAGCACGACATATATTGCCTGCTCGTACGGCTTGATGATCCTGATTCCCGTCACCAAGATGGCGACCACCGCGATGATGGCGAATAACAGGAGCGCAATCGTTATTGGATCTATTTCCATTCTATAACCTCCTTACATGCATTCTAGGGATGTTGACATCTGGTCGATGACTTCCACCCTTACATGGACGCCTTCGCTGTGCACCACTTTTACTCGGTACCCCACGGGGATGATCTTGTCGGCAGTGGCGCTCCAGACATCGCTCTCGATCTTAACCTTGCCTTTCAAGCTGTTCGGACAGACTTCTCTTACCACCATACCCTCCCGTCCAATAAGGGATGAGGCCACCGTGGTGGTGGGGGGCTCAGGTGGAGATAGCTTCTGATACATCTTGACAGTGAGCAGAGTCGTAGGCACGAGAATGATGATGGCAATGATCGGAGACCATATGCTAAGCAGTAACTCAGGAGCGAGCATGCCAATGACTCCCAAGACTATCAGCACCGTTGCCGGTACGATTATGAAAGAGCCAGGCGTCGATGCCTCGATTAGGAGCATGATCACTCCGATGATAATTAATATGAGCCCAAGTTCCGCTCCGGTCATATATAGTAGAGGCCCGAGGGAGTTTAAAAATATATGCCAGTTAAAAAAGTCCATTAAGGCAAAATATGTCTAAACTCCGCCGATGGGGGATATTTTGGAGATCGCTTCACACTGCCAGATGCAGTCCGGAGGGACTGGAAATAAAGGGCAGATAGATAACTTTGGCTTCCTGAACCTCTAGATCATAATCCAGGTACTGTAGCGTCCCCGGCTTTTCTGCCTCCAATGTCACTGCTATGAAGTCAGCAAGTTCGATGGCTTCCTCTCGTCCAGTGGTCGCGGGCATCCGCTGGACGTCGGCAAAGTCATCTCTCACGCTATAGCGAGGATTGTTGACAGTGAGGTTTACAGACCAATAGCGGAAGACCGCAATGTCTAGATCGGAAGCGGGTACAAAGATGCGGAGCTGCCCACCATCATCGCCGCCCTTGAGGGCATTGGAAAGCTTGTGAAGATATCCTCCCTCCACGCTACGCGATTTAATCTGAAAATCACATTGTAGTCGCCAGAAGGGGATATAGTGGCAGTCATCCAGCGGAGTGCCAGGCCTAAAGTTGGCAATCTCATATGGTATCCTCTCCACGCCATGAATACCGCGGACATGGATCGTCCCGCAGCTTGAGCAGTAGAAGAAGTCATCCTTCTGCCTCATGTAGATAGGCAGATCGCACTGTGGGCACTTGACCTGTGTAACCTTCACCTGTACGCCTCCTGGATAAGCTTACCGACATCCTGCATGTCCCTGATTCCGGGCATCTTCTTCTTGTCGGGAAAATCTCCCTGCACTATCTCTGATCCGTGACGGAAGAACCAGTAGGTTGCGCCGAGAGCAAGTATGCCAAAGATTATGCCAGCGATTCCAAGCTCAGTGCCAAACTCGGCCAATGCAATTATGCCTCCAGCGGCGGCGATGCCCCCCACGGAGGTGCCGGCGGTGACGGCGAGGCTCTGGAACAATGGGTCCCCAGGCGCACGCCCGCTGAGTACCTGACCCGTGACTCCGTCTACGGTGCATATGTACATACGCTGTTGGTAATCATAACGGATGACCCATACGGGGTAGTATATCATACTCATCTTGCGCACAAGCACGTGCAGGCGCTCGAATGTGATGTTGGGGATGTTGGTGCTGGCTCGCCCTCTAGCCATGGAATCAAAACGAGCATGCTCAACGGCGTCGTCGCGGCTGGTGGTCGATTCGAATGTAGGGATCATATCGAGATCCTCAAAGGAGGCTTTACCGTCGAAGTTGTTCATCGATCGTAATCCCAGATCTCCGGGATCACAGGCGATCTCCGAGAAAGTAACATCTTGAAGAACCATTTCTTCCTTGTATTCTCTCTCCGTCCGGGTGTGCCCCTTGGAGTCGGTATATGTCCGCTCTTCGTAACCGCAGACCCATCCCGCTACACGAGTCCCTATGCTCCAGAAAGGGAGATAGATGGGATAGATCTCGGTGATCGTACCAACGTGCCTGAGATCCCTTGCCTTGAAGCCCTTCTTCCACCATTCCTTCACGGCATTGGTGGCAACATCTCGAGTGATATTATTCTTGAAAGCAATGGTAGAGACTCCCTGATCTCCCTCCACATAAAGCGTGGAGCCGCAATACCTGCAGTTGATCGAGCGGTCCCCATCCATTACCGTTATGGCGCCACCGCAGGTTGGACAGTTCAACCCAACCGATAAATTGCTCATCCTAAAGCCTCCTGGCCACAAATAGTGAGGACGCCAACACGGCCACCACCGTTATGCCCATGAGCACGAGCGCAAGAAAGAGGTTCATCGTCGCCACCAGTCCTTCTGCCACGAAGGCAAGGAAACCGAGGATGGCCACGGCGAGGTAGGCCGTCGAGCCGCGGGCGGGGAAGATAGAAGCGAAGACCTCGGAAGAGGAGGCATCCACGACCACCTGATAATCCTTTCCACCAAAAGTATAATCTATCGTCCAGATCGGGAAGAACACCAGGCTTTGTTCCTTTGCGGTTCCGGGAAGGGAGCTGAGGTAATGGGTCATGTCGATGTCGGGCTTGACCATCTCTGCACCATTGGTGTCAAAGGTAGCGTCGAATATCTTGAGATCGCCTCCCGGTACCTTGAGTTGATGGAGTCCCGGAAGTATCGTCGAGCCCGCCGGTTCAATGATCACCTCTTCCTTGCCGTCTACATCCCGTCGAAATAGATATACTGGAAAATATCGCTTCTTTACCTTGCCGATCTGGGCAAGGCGGTCGAGATCCTTGGCCTTTGTGGATCCACCGGCCCATCGCTTGAACGTCCCTATAGCGTCGCCTTCTGACAACTTGAATGGGATGGCATAATAGAAACCCGCCCCCGAGCGGTCGATGTAGATCTGAGAGTCACAATAACTACACTTGACGAATCGAGTGCCAGCATCGAACTCTACCGGTGCGGCGCACTTGGGACATCTGATCTGAGCCATGTGAGAGCCTCACTGAATGGGTTCCCCACATTGGGGGCAGAACTTGCTAGATACGGGGACTTCTGCACCGCATTTGGAGCACTTTCTGTCTCCCAGGGGATTACCGCAGTCGGGACAGAATTTGGCGCCACCTGGCACATTATTCCCACATTTGGAGCATTTCTTGTCGGGCTCGAACCTGGTGCCGCACTCTGAGCAGAACTTATTGGTGGGAGGGTTGACAGTGCCACATTTGGGACACTTTGCAGAGGGGCCGAATGGCATGGCTCCCCCGCCAGCAGCCTGTTGTGACTGTCCCGCTGGGCGCATCTGATCGACCATGGTCCACCCCATCCCTATGCCCGCACCGACCCCCACGCCGGCTCCGGCAGCCCCATTTGCAGGGTTACTGGCAGCCTCGCGCATGGCCTGCCCGGTCTGGTAACCCATGTAGCTGGTGCCCAGTACCTGCATGGAAGCGCGAGTGTCCACCGCCTTCTGGACCTCGTCAGGAAGAGAAATGTATAATCCAGAAATCTTGTCGATTCCTACGCCATATAGATCGAAATGATCTCCACTCTTGGATAGAATGCCTTGTTCTATATTCATGAGGCTAGAAGCGAGATCAGCGACTCCCATACCCTGATCCTTCATCTCACCAATGACGTTGTAGATCAGTACGATCATCTGTTCCTTGATACGCTCTTCTACCTCGGCGGAAGATGCATAGTTAAAGGTTCCGATGAACTGGTTAACAAAATTAGCGGGGGATGAGACCCTATAGCGGAACTCTCCGAATACACGCAGGTTCACCACGCCGAACTCCTTGTCTCGGAACTGATAGGGTTGCTTGGAGCCGAACTTCCCATCCAGGACACGCTTCTGTAAGTATATGACCTCAGCCTGCTGCCGCACCCCCGAAAGGAACTTGACTATGGGGGCGACGATTGGATCATTGAGTGAGGTGAGTGCGTAACGATCGGGCCGGTCAAAGTAAGCTAGAACCTTTCCGTCACGATAGAAGACTGCGATCTCGTCCTCACGAACCACTATGTTATCGTTGAGCTTGATGTTACGAGGGATGCGCCACATTATGTTGCCGCGCTTGTCCGCATCCTCCCACTTGAAAGTCTCCGCACCAATAATTGACATTCTTACACCTCTGTCCCAGTGATGAGCTTGAGACGCCTCTCAAACTGCATCTCGAAATTGTTGATAAGCGTTCTCATCTGAAGGATGTCATTCTGGGCCTGAGCACCTTCTCTGGAGATCAGCGAGCTCCTGATATTGTCAACGCTGGAGTGCATATCATTGAGCATATCAAGCATGTTGGCGTCGTGATCATAAAGGCGATAGATCTCATCCTCCTTGACCTCAATATCGGCGACGAAACCCGAGTAGCCAGTCTCGGCGTGAAGCACCTTGCCCTCTACCTTCTTCAACTGGGCAATGACTCCGCCCATAAGCTCAAGCTCCCTGGAATTCCATCCTCCCGCCACGAGAGAACGAGAATCCTCTAACGCCTTGCGGACCTTACCAAGCTCCTGAGCGATTTGGGAACGGAGCATGCGGTCGGCATCGCGGAGATCCTCCCTCTTCCTGTAGCCTCTGAAGCCGGGGACAAAATTTTGGATCCTCTTCAGGACGCCCTGGTCCTCTTGAACCCTCTGGCGGATGTCTGGCATTTGGAATCCTCAACCTCATATCGATGTCTTAGGTTTAAAAATATCGAGGTGCATGACGTCAATATTGTTTTACGCACCACTGCTCATCCTTAGAATGAAGTTATACTGTTTGGCACGTCCAGCATATATTAGAGATGTTGGGCGTTCTGAGCTCCCTCAATAATATATTGCAGGGACCTTCCCAACCCATTACGCAGAGGAACTCGGCGATATGTTATTTGAACATGTGATTCACTTAATCTAAACAATCGGTTGGTCATCATGCATCCCATACGGACTAGATTCTTTTCCACGGGGGAGCAAAAAGAACTGGTGAAGATGTTTGAGGAAGTGATGGATTGGCCAGGGTTCGTTCACAATGGGACTGGTCTTGATTACTGGGAGTGGAAGTATCGCCGAAGATCATGTCCAGGCTTTGCAAGCTGCGCAGCCTGGTCCAATGGCCATCCAGTCTCCCATGCCTCCTGGATCAACAGTCAGATGCTCGTTAACGGCAGAGAGCTCCTGGCGGGACAGATTAGTGACCTATACACCCATCCAAACTTCCGGGGCCATGGACTGGCCGATAGGGTCCTCGGTTGCCTGAACAAGCACAGCCTTGCCAATGACGTAGAAATGATGTTTGCTTTCCCCTCCTCGATCGGTTATGAGATCATGCGCAAGAGAGGGTATTTTGAGATTGGTTCACAGTTCGTCCAGTATCAGCTCATTACCAATCCATCCAAGTTCTTCGCCCAGACAAAGCTGGGCATGCTTAAGAGGATGGCATATGAAGCCATGCTGGCAGTCCGATCCCCGTCCCTCCGTGGAACTGTCGAGGAGGTGGATTCCTTTCCTGAAGACGTGGGGGAGATGACCCGAGCGTTCGAGGCTCGCTTCGACCTGGTCGCTCGTCATTCTACCGAGTATCTCAACTGGAGATATGCAGATCCTGCCGGCGGAATGTTCAGAATACTTATCACTCGCCAGGAGGCGCGGACGACGGGCTTTGCAGTCCTGCGACCATACTCCATGGATGATGCCCACTACATGGACATCGTCGACATGATGTTCGATCTCAATGATCCCATGGTCGCTCAGGAACTCATTGCTGCGGCGATCTCAGCAGCCCAGGATGAGTGTGCAGACGGCATCCAGACATGGTTGCCAGGTGGCCATATTCTCGCACCCATTCTTGGTCGTACAGGTTTCCTCATACGCGCCCCTCTGACCGGAGAACGCCAACTCCGGATGCTCTACCAGACCGCCGAAGGGGAGGATGAACTACAGAAGACCTTGGATCGCCCTGATCTAAAGATCCATATAATGCTCGGAGACACTGATTGGGTCTAGGGGCACCAATCTTCTCCCATTCTCTATCTGGACCTCAGCCATCCCGGGAGATCGGCAGAAGAGTCGTTGGAATGGCCACTAGACAATAAGACATCTTTCTCGGTGCAAATTATGCAGCATCCTTTCCAGAAAGGTCCATGTAACGACTGCAGAAGTAGGGGGCATCACTCGATATTGCACAAGGGGTTGAGCATACATCATCTATACTTAGTAGATAACGGAAAGATTTATTCATCAAATCTTCCAACATAAAAACGATGTCTTTCCGATGGCCCCCTATTCTTGTTATTCTCCTAATATTTCTCCTACCCGTTGCCGCTGCCCACGTACCCATAATAGAAGGGGGCGGGGATGAACTGAATGATGCTACAGTAGTGGAAAAGCCTACCAAATCTTGGGCGATCTACACTCATTATGAAGCAGGCCAGGTCGATTATTACCGATTGAATATGAAGCAGGGAGAGATCATCTTCCTGATGCTCATGGTCCCGGCAACAGAGGGAGAGAGGGGGTTTGCACCCGATCTCGCCCTTATGGGTCCCGGATTGGAAGATAACGGCACCCTGCCTGAGCAGGTGCAGAGGGCAGACGGTGGAGCCATAGTCCGTAACGGAGAGATCCCGCCCGAGCCAACCTATGAGCCTTTCTCCCCCAGTGTCTTCTACGAGATTATAGAACTCTCCATCTCAGCGCCATCGGACGGGGACTATTATGTGGCGATATACAATGATAATGGCGGCGACTATAGCCTTGCAGTGGGAAAGGAAGAGTCCTTCACCATTACGGAATGGTTGACCATTCCTATTGCACTGTTGCGGGTGTATCAATGGGAAGGTCAGGAATGGTGGGCCATCGCTCTACCCGGCGTGATGGCATTCTTGATAGGCCTTATGGTGATGATCTCAGACTCACGTAAGAGACAGCAGCGGCCGGACCTGCTTTGGCTCATTGTTGTTGCCTCCGGGCTCCTAATGATCTCTTCGGGAGTCGTGACAGGATATCAAATGATTAACAAACTCTTCCAGATAGGGGCGTTTGAGCCAGCTGCGTTACTAACCATGATCTTCGCCGCGATCCCAATATTACTGGGCGCGGCCGCGCTTAGGATGGCCCACCGATTCCCCAGGCAACCATCATCTGGAGCCAATCTCAGGCGGCGGATGTTCCTGCTTGCCATAGGTCTGCTAGGTTTACTTACCTGGTCAGGATGGCTACTGGGTCCCGTCCTGGCCATCCTGGCGGCGGCACTTCCCCAGAGATGGCTCGATCACCCCATCCGTCGCTGAAAGGCAGCACCCAACGAGCAGGGCGTGATGCCCATGCACAGTCTTTCATGACAATATGGCCTCATTCGCGTGAGTGTTAAATAGATGCCAGATGTTCAAACGAGATGATGAGCCCGGTTTCTGCGGTCCGCCAGTTATCCCACTATGCTGGGTGGTATATACGGTCGATCTTTGGCAAGAAGGATCCTCTTGTAAATACCATGGTCATACATTATGGCTGTAATCTTCGCTGCACCCATTGTGCCGTCACCGCCAACGAAGATGAGGGCAGACTCTCTGGGCCCCGCTCCATGACCTGGGAACTGGCCACCAAGGAGATGCGGTCAGAATATAACAAGGGCAGCCGCATCGTATTCTTCGAAGGGGGCGAACCAACCATCTGGAAGGATGGAGATAGACGCTTTATCGACCTTATCGATGAGGCCCATCGCATGGGCTATTACGTCGTTGGATATACGACAAATGGCACTGGCACCATTTATGAGCAGAGTGATGTTATTTCCGTATCCCTCGATGGGCCAAGGGAAGTTCATGACCGGCTGCGAGCTCCCGGCGTGTACGATATGCTAATGGAGAACTTGGCAAAGACCACACATCAAAACATCTTCGCCAACATGACCGTCAGCAAGCTGAATCAGGACGTTATCAGAGAGACGGCGGAGATAGTGAGGAACAGCCCCCAGATTCGTGGACTTATGATTAACTTTCTGACACCGCCGCCCTCCAAATTTACCCTGACCTATGATGAGAAAGAGGCGGTTGTAAAGGAGGCGCTTGGGCTAAAGAAGGAAGGATTCCCTATCGTCAACTCCAAGCGCGCCCTGAAGGAGTTGCTCATCACTGATTACACCGATAAATGTCCCTACTGGGTATCCAGCTTCATGCTGCCCGATGGCACCAAACACTATGGTTGCCCCATGCGTGCAGTTGAGGCATGCCGGGACTGCGGTTTCGACGCCGTGAGGGAGTATCGCCTCATCACCGCAGGGAATGTTGACACGATATTCAGCATGTCACGGTTCGCAATATCAAAGCCACCAAAGTGAGGAGCTGCAGACTAACAGCCAATTTTAGGAATAGGGGGATTGGCCTCCAGAACCTGAGACGATCCTTCTTCTGCTGTAAGCGAAGGGCCTTTATCGGGATGGGCAGAGTTATGAACAGCAATAGGAAAAACCAGTCTGTCATGGCCGCCAGAGCAACAAAAGTGTAGAACAGTACCAGCAATATGATCTCGATCTTGGTGACGTTCTCCAGGCCAAAGCGGACGACGAGATTCTTCTCCCCCTTCTTAACGTGCGAATCGTAGCCGGGAGTCTCATCAGATATGCGCATGATCATGACCGCCGTCCCAATGGCCAGAGAGAGGAAGAGCATGGTCCAGGAGAACTCCTGAACGATGACGAAGTAAGAGAAGAAGGAGATCATGGTGAAGGATATCAATACATCTACTTCGCCGAGGCCTCTTGCTCCCAGGTTCACCGGAGGGGCGGTGTAGAAGAATGCCAGTGCCAGTCCGATGAGGCCGAGGATAATGATGGTCCAGCCACCATAGAGGATGATCGGGATGGCCAGCGTGACGATGCAAATAACCAGAGCAGTCATTAGCAACTTGCCCTGCTTCTCAGTGATTATCCCCCGATCCAGGGAGTTGCCCGACCAGAACAACTTTTGATCAAACAGCTCGAATAGTTCTCGCTGGAGTTCCGGATCGCTGTCGGTATCGAACCGAAGCTTATCCACCCCGCTCTTGTGGTCAAAATAGTCATTGGAGAAGTTGACGAAGAGCGCTAGGAAGAGTACATCCAGCGGGATTAGAAGGGCGATAAGCCATTCTTGACTCATCGTAAGGGCGAAAGAGACCCCAACGACCGAAGCCAGGACGAAAGGAAGTGTATAGGCGATTCTTAGAACCTCCTTGGCCCTCTCCCACCTAGTCAGATCAGCAACGCCTTCATCCATTAACAGATCACCAGAGCACTGAAAGCGGGGTTGCCCATATAGTTTTCTGACTGCCCAATAATAAGCAAATAAAGAAAGGAAGGGGTTTGGGGTAAGCTCAACGATGCTTCTTGGCATCAATGGCCTTGTACCTTGCGTGCACCCTTCCAATTAGAATAATGGCAACCACGGCGACGATGGTCACAACGACAGCGTAGATCAGCTTGCCGGTAGGGTCATCGGGGTTGGTGAACCAGATCCTCAGAACGGTTTGTATGGCATCGTTCCATGCCAAGGCAGCCACGAAGCCGAACGCCGCCGTCATCAGCGCCACGATGGTCTCGATGATGAGCGTGGTCGTGCTCTTTCCATCTTCTTCCTTGATGTCTACCATTATATTCCTCAAGGGGAAGAAGATATCTGGGAGATATTATACCTACCATCAGTCAGGGATGGTGGTGATGATTTTCTCATTCTTCACCCGGCCCGATAGATAAGATGCTAGTGCGAGAAGCCCGGCCGAGGCGATAAATACCCCCGTCACTGCCGGCCCCAGTAGTGAGAGGTCTTCCATGACCAGCCCAGAGGAAATGGATAGACCAAGTATGAGAACAAAGAACACTCCGAAGTTAATGAGCCTGTTCTCTCTCATGCCCAGGGCCAGTTGCACATAACCCATTAGGCCTATGGCGGCTGCGGTGAATAGAGGGGCCACCAATGCCAGATTCACTATGGTTATGGGCTGCACTGGCTGGATGACCATACCGCTGATTAGGGCAAAGATGGAGATTATACCCACTGCCACCAGTACTAGGAAGTATGCCGGTATGGTAACTCCCATAACTTTGCCCATCCAGATTGTTCTAATATTAAGGGGTGTGCACAGTAGCGTCTCGATAACCCCGCTCTGCTTCTCGCGATAGAACACTGCCCCACAGAGCGTAAAGCCAGCAAAGGCGCCTATGAGCAGAGAGACGTTTAAAAGGATCCCGTCCAACACCAGGGCCTGCCCTTCGCCCATCGAGAACAACCTTAGTATGTAGATAAAAGAGAAGAATATGGGTAGGAGGAGGATCGAGATATAGTTACCTTTGTTGCTGACGATCTCCTTCAACTCCTTACGGGCCACGATAGATACGCCTTCCCAGTTCATGCACTCCCCTCCTTGACAAGATCGATATATACATCCTCCAGAGACCTCGCCGCCCTCCGGACCTCCTCCAGAGGAATGCCAGCGAGGGCCAGATGAGTGACCAGAGGGGAGACACACTCGTCCGACAACACGATGGAGATTAACTTACCAGAACGGGAGGCCGTTATTACAGAGGGATGAGAACGCACCAAGCCCTCCGCCTTTATGGCCTGCTCTAGGGTGGCGACCTCTATCACCACGCCGTAGCCTCTGCCGGCGGAGCGGAGATTCTCTACTGAATCACATGCTCTCAGCCAGCCTGACTTGATGACTGCCACGCGATTACAGACCCTCTGCACCTCATCCATATTATGGGAGCTTAATAGCACGGTGATGTGTTCGTGTTGGGACAGATCCAATAATACTTCCCGCACCATCTTCTGCGCTTCCGGGTCCAGACCTGAAGTTGGCTCATCGAGTAGTAGGACATCAGGGTCGTGGACTATCGCCCGGGCAATGCCCAACTTCCGGCGCATTCCCTTGGAAAATGTAAATACCTTATCATCACGCCGATCAGACAGCCCAAACTGTTCAAGGAGTTGAGCTATGCGGGCCTCTCGATCCCTGACGCCGTATAGGCGAGCATAGTAGTCTAGGTTCTGATGGGCAGAGATTCGATCATAGAGGCCATCATTTTCCATGAGCACACCAACCGAACGCCTGGCTTCATCATCAGTTCCTAGATCAGTACCCTTTACCCACGCCTCCCCAGAAGTAGGTCGGAGTAGACCTAGGATTATTCGCATAGTGGTAGTCTTACCGGCTCCATTGGGACCTAGAAGGCCGAATACTTCTCCTTCTTCAACTGAGAAGGTAATCCGGTTGAGTACTGATCGACCTTCGAAGACTTTGCTGACCTCATGAAGTTCAATGACTTTCATAGACCGATTTCGCCTTTCAAGGCAGGGAATGTTATTTTTCCATTAAAACCATTCCACGAGATGCCGGAGCAGGAGAGATATTAAAAAGTGCACATTCGAACATTATTTAAATATATATTAGAGATATGGATAATCGTTCTACCTATTTCATACACATTGTCTATAGCTCAAAATATAGCTCAAAAATAGACATTTGTTCAGATTATTTTTGGCAGGGACTGCTTTGAAATTTTTCAGATATCCGTGAAAGTGTTCATATGGCCAGTGAGTCACTTAAAAATTAGACAATAAAATAGTAATTCAAATACCTCAAAGGTTATTATTGGGATAGTCATTGAGCTTTTGATAGGAAGATCGCGGTTTTATGGGGCCGAGGATGATGAAATGATATCTATCGAAAATGCGAGGTCTACCACCGGAACAAAATCAAGAGTGGAGGACATCTCCCCGATCAGTGGGATGTGCCCTCTTTGCATTGAGGAATGCGGCGTTGTCTGTGAGGTCGGCAAGGCCGCCTTCCGAGGGAGGGAAGTACTTTACCCCAGCACCGAACACTTCGGGCAGTCCACCGCAGCCTCCAATAAGGATTTTATGTTGGATTGGTCCCACTTCCAGATATTGGCAGAACTTCTAGGGGCCTATGGTGTTGAGCCCGACCCTGACAAGGCCTTCTTTGAGAATGCCAAGATCTCCACGCAGGTTGCCACGCACTCCGGGAAGCCTATCAAACTAAAGGTCCCTGTAGTCCTCGCTGGCCTCGGCTCAACCGATGTGGCCAAGCGTAACTGGGAAAGTCTGGCCAAAGGCGCAGCGATGTCTGGCACAATTGAGGTCATTGGTGAGAACGTCTGCGGCATGGATTCCAACGCCGTATATACCGACGGAAAGGTTGTCAAATCCCCTGAGCTTGAATATAGGGTGGCTCAGTACCGGGAACTTTGGGATGGCAAATATGGCAACATTGCGGTACAGACCAATGTAGAGGATCTGCGTGGTGGAGTGGACGCCTATGCCGTCAGCAAACTTGAAGTAGATATCATCGAGAGAAAATGGGGGCAGGGCGCCAAGGCGATCGGTGGCGAGGTTCGGGTTAAGAGCCTGGAAAGGGCCATTGAGCTGAAGAGACGCGGATATCTTGTACTGCCAGACCCCGAAGACCCCATGATTCAGGCGGCCTTCAAAGAAGGGGCGTTCAAGACATTCGAGCGGCACTCCAGGGTAGGGTTCCCAGACCATCGCGCCTTTGTCGAAGATGTTGAGGGACTGCGCGAAGCTGGAGCGAAGTACGTATTCCTCAAGACTGGTGCATATCGCCCCGAGGTTGTCGCCTTCACCATGAAGGCCGCTTCGGAAGCTCGCATAGATATGCTCACCTTCGATGGTGCCGGTGGCGGCACGGGCATGAGTCCTGTGCCCATGATGAACGAGATGTCCACGCCCACCGTACATCTGGAGGCCCAGGTACTTCTGGCCGCTGCGATTCTACGGAAGCAGGGTCGGTTCATTCCCGATATTTGCTTTGCTGGCGGGTTTACCAACGAGAGCCAGATCTTTAAGTCCATGGCCATGAGCAACCTTGGTGATGGCCCACTGGTCAAGGCTATCGCCATGGCCCGTGCTCCACTTACTGCGACCATGAAATCACAGTACTTCGCCAGGCTGGCCAAGAATGGTAAGTTACCAAGATCATTCGTTCAAAGCTACACTGGCGACCCTCACACATTCTTCGTGAGGGCTGGGGACATCGCCAAGAAGTACCCTGAGAAGAAACTGGGCGAAGATATCCCATGGGGCGCCGTGGGTCTCAACACATACCTTGAAGAACGGATCGGAGAGGGGCTAAAACAGCTCCTAGCGGGCTCAAGAAAGTTCCGCCTCGATCTACTGGAGAAGGATGATATCGCCTCGCTGAGCGAGTACGCCTCCAAGGTCACCGGTGTGGAGACCTTCGATCAAATGGCCTCACGAACTATTCCCGGCATATTGGAGTGCTGGGACAAGTGAGCCTCAAACCCTTTCCCAACCCTTTCCCTATTTCTAAACTCAAATCTTTACAATCGTGAGGACATTTTATATGTTCTTACCACATGTAATAATATAACCTGTTCGAGGCGAACAGAGAAGAGAACATGTTCTCTACACCATAGGAGGAGGAAAAAAGGGTTGAGCCATTTACCTAGGCGCTCAAACCCATTTCTTTAATTTTTCGACCTCTTCTTTGAAATACTTACTTTTCTGATATTTTCTCGAGGACCATGAGAGGGCAGGGAGCAGCAAGGAAAGCTGGCCGAGGGAGCCACCTAATAGGTGAGAGCAGCCCCTATCTGCTGCGGCATGCTCGCGATCTCGTGGACTGGTATCCCTGGAAAGAGGAGGCGTTCCGTCGGGCGGTAGAGGAAGATAAGCCCATCTTCCTATCCATTGGATATTCCTCCTGTCACTGGTGCCACGTCATGGAAGAAGAGTCCTTTATGGATGAAGAGGTCGCAGATATACTCAATCGCAACTTTGTATGTATAAAGGTGGATCGGGAGGAACGACCAGACATCGATGCTGCATATATGGCTGCAGCCCAGCTGCTCTCAGGCGTCGGCGGATGGCCCTTGACATTATTCCTTACGCCGATGAAGAGACCGTTCTTCGCTGCCACTTACCTCCCAAAAGAGAATGATTACGGCATGACCGGGATGAAGACTATTCTCCCCATTATAGTTCAATTCTGGAAAGAGCGGCGGGCGGAGATCGAGGAGACTTCGGAGAAGGTGATGGGGGCAGTGCGGACGCGTACCGCCTCAATGGACGGCGGGGGCCTCGGCATGGAAGTGCTGCTGGAGGCATATCATAGATTGAGAATGGATTACGACCAGAGATACGGCGGTTTTGGGCGCGCTCCCAAGTTCCCCGTGCCACATCGTCTTACTTTCCTACTTCGATACTGGAAAAGGACGCATGACGCCTATGCATTGGCCATGGTAGAAAGGACTCTGGATGCGATGCGCCGAGGGGGCATCTACGATCAGTTGGGAGGTGGATTCCATCGTTACTCTACCGATTCTCTCTGGTTTATCCCCCATTTTGAGAAGATGCTGTATGATCAGGCCCTGTTGCTGATCGCCTATGTAGAAGGTTGGCAGGCTGCTGGAAAAGGGATGTACGAACGAACCGCCCGAGAGATCATCGAATACGTCCTGGGCAGGATGACCTCACCTGAGGGGGGCTTCTTCTCCGCCGAGGATGCCGATAGCGAGGGGGAAGAGGGCAAGTTCTATATATGGACAATTGAGGAACTCTCCTCCTTCCTCACCGCAGAAGAGTTCGCCGAAGTGGAGAACGTGTTCGACGTATCCAGAGAGGGCAATCTGAGGGAGGGCATTCATGGACCTCTTGGAGGGAAGAACGTTCTGCATCTTGTTGGGGAAGGGACGGGAGCGACTGATGCCACCATGGAGAAGATGCGTGCCCGCCGGGAGCTGCGGCCACCGCCATTTATGGATGATAAGATAATGGCAGACTGGAACGGTCTGATGATCGCCGCTCTTGCCAGGGCCTATGGGGCATGGAGAGACCCTCGCCACGGCAACGCGGCAAGGAGGGCTGCCGAGTTCGTGCTAAACCATATGAGAATTGATGGGACACTACATCACATCCATCGTGCCGGGCGGAGTGGTGGACCTGCATTCCTGGACGATCATGCTTTTATGGCATGGGGCCTACTGGAGCTATACGCTGCAGACCTCCGGCCCATATGGCTAGAGGAGGCCATCAGTCTGGTCGATATAATATTGACGGAATTCATGGATTTTCAGAACGGCGGCTTCTTCCAGTCATCTCTTAGCGGTGAGAAAGTGGGCGAGGGGGGGCCCCATCCAGTCAAGGAAGTATACGACGGAGCCGTGCCATCGGGGAATTCAATAGCCCTGCTTGACCTCATTCTCCTTTACAATATCACCGGACGACAAGAGTATAGGATAGCGGCTGAAAGAACAGTGACCGCACTCTCGGGAGCAGTGTTTCGCGCGCCAGACGACCACACACAATTCCTCAATGCCATTGACCTCATGCTCGGCCCATCCTCAGAAGTTGTGCTGACAGGATCCACCGATGAGATTGAACCATTCCTGTCAGAGATGGGTGGATCTTTTCTTCCGCATAAGGTGGTTGTGCATGCGTCTGGGAACTCCCGGATATCTGAGCTTAGTCCCCTGGCGCATGGCCGGACGGCAAGCGGCGGCCCCCTTGCATACGTCTGCATAGGGCGGACCTGCTTTCCTCCGACGTCTCATCCAGTGGAGATGGTTCGCCTGCTGTCCAAGAACTAAAGCAGCTCAAACGCCGCGGCCATGGCCCCTTCTTCAGCACGCTGCAGATCGGTCGATGTGCCGATGATGATTACGTCCCCATTCTTGAGGTCAAACAGCTGACGGATTATCTTGGCCACTTCCGGGTCTTCCTTATCCAGGTCGAAATCCACTGGAATCGTGAGGCGACCTTCCTTAACTATGATCGTAGTGGCTCCATCGGCGCCAGCCTTGATGGCCTGGTCTCGCTGTTCCATCCCCGTTCGGATCTTTGACGCCATGCCACGCACCTGTACGGCCACGGAATGTTCGCCTAGAGAGATTCCGGGAACATCCAGACAATAGACATGTAAGGGCAGCTGGCTTATGAATTCCATGCCTGCCTTGGATATCTTGATCCCGGTCTGTTTGACATCCACCAGGCCTATGTCGCGGAGATAGTCAACTATCGTGCGCATGCTTCCCTCGCCCACCCCGATGCGATCCGCTATATGCTTGCGACCCTTCCGTCTACCATCGGTTAGGACCGAGAGTGTTTTGTATATGTGATAATCGCTGAATCTATAGAGGGGCCCATATTTTGGGCGATCAATGAACTTCATGGCGTGTTCAGAATACGCCAACTCTCCCTTTAACGATTTGGTCTGTCAGGCTCTCAATTCCCTCAAGAAAGCCATCGGCAATCTCTTTTGCTCGGGGCTGCCATCGACGGAAAGCCGCCTCATCTCGGGTACATAGTTCCACACTAGCGAGCGCTGGGAGGTCGATGGGGCTGCCGATCTGCGAAAGTAGGCGGACCTGCACCTCAAATACCTCCGACCCGGCCTCATCGGCTATCTGAGTCGCTATCTGATTGGCCAATACATTGTACAGTTTGCCCACGTGAGTGACTGGATTCTTGCCGGCAGCTGCTTCCATACTCATTGGGCGGAAGGGCGTGATAAGCCCGTTGACCCGGTTCCCTCGCCCCACTGAACCATCGTCGCCGTTCTCTAGAGAGAGGCCCGTAATGGTGAGATAGTAATCACTGGGGTCCTCACTAGCAGTGTTGTCAGCATGATTGATGACTATACCAATCTCTGAATCGGTGAGCTCGGCTGCTTTTTCCTGGCAGAGGTCGTGGAGCTGAGCCACGACATTGCGATACTCTGCCGCACTGGCTATGCGGGAAGATATCATGGCGCAGGCGATGGTCAGATCGATCTTCTTACCCCTCCTGGACGCCATGACCTTGACGTCGCAGCCAGTGGCGGTCAGACCATGCTTTGTTTTGACGTCCCCATTGATGAATCGCTCCATCTCGTAGACCAACTGCTCCGTCTCGGTAAGGGGTGCAAACCCTACTCCAAACGAGGTGTCGTTGGCCGGTCGGCAGGTGCGATGATCGGTAGGGCATCTCTGGGCGGTCCGCCTGAAGTTCTGGATGAGATCTTGGGACCCTTTGCCTACCTTGGCATCCACGATGACATCCTCAGCCACGCTGAAGCCAGTTTCGCTCACCAGGGAAGGATCATGGAAGTGCTCCCAGAGATAGCTTCGGGCAGTCCTAACCGCTAGATCTCGTACCGGAAAACGGACCCGGCGGTCCGGCGTGATGGCCTCGTCAACCGCTCGGCCCAGTAATAGAATATACGGGGGCTCAAGCACCTTCCCCCCGCCAAAGACGGCCTCAGACTGGCCACCCGAGACCTCACTCTGGTCAACGTTGTGGTGCAACACTTCCCCCACCTCATCCACATAGAGCTGACAGAGGGAACGACTAAATGCCTCCGCCAGACCATCGGCGAGGCTGTCGGGATGGCCAATACCCTTGCGCTCCACCAGCTCTACCTCTCCCATGGCAACAGGCACCCGATCTAGCCACGACACCACAATATTGCGCTTCATACTTACCCCATCCATATATTGGAGGGCAAGGATGAATAATGATTGTTAAGCGCGCTCTCGCACCCGGACCGTAAATGTCATGAGGTCGTGCGCCACGACGGTGTTGGGAAAAATCTCCCTGGCCTCTGCCTCCAGGACGGCAGCGTCGTCATATCGATTGGATATGTGAGTGAGGATGAGAGTTCCCACTTCAGCAGCCTTAGCCACCTCGGCAGCGTCCCGGGCAGTGGAGTGACCATATTCCCAGGCTCCCTCGGACAAGGTGGAGTCGAGGGTTGCCTCATGCACCAGTACCTCTGCTCCGCGGGCCGCTTCAATGAGCGCCTCGGTAGGGCGGGTGTCTCCCGAGTAGACTACTTTCCGCCCGGGCCGGGGCGGCCCCATGACCTCCTCTGGCGATATCTCCCGCCCCCGCACTGTTACGCTTTTCCCGGCCTGCAACTGCGAAAACAGGGGCCCCCTGGGCACTCCTAGCTCACGGGCACGGTCGACTCGGAAACGACCGCGGCGGGGGGGCTCTTCTAGCACATAGGAAAGGGCAGGCACCGTGTGATCTGAGTGGATCGCAGTGACCGTGCAGCGGCCGAGATTTACCCGTTCTCCCGCCTCGATATCTCTGGCACAGATGTTGAAGGATGGTTGAAATTCGCCAAGGGTGGCGATGGTGGCAGTGATATCCACCATCCCAGCCGGGCCGAATATGAAGAGATCTTCTTCTCGGCCAGAGAAGTTCATTGATTGTATCAGACCAGGGAGGCCAAGAAAATGATCTCCATGGAAATGAGTGATGAATATTGATTTAACCTTCATGAATGAGAGTGGAGATATCATAAACTGTCTCTGGGTGCCTTCTCCACAATCAAATAACAACATGTCCCGCCCCATCTGGACGGCCAGGGCGCTAACGCCCCGCGTCGGTGATGGCAGTCCGCCACCAGTCCCCAGGAAGGTCAGCTTCACACCCCGGCCATTGTTCCGAGATGATTAATAGTTGTGCTGGGCCGCACCGAACAAACACATCTCATCTTTTGTTCAAGACTTCATATCCCATTGGCCGTGGCGAAGCGCACCAGCTGCCCCCGGGCGGCGTTACTCCTCCAGCTCCATGCCCATGAGACGTGCGTCCCATAGTGTTCTAATGATCACATCTTCCAAAGGCGTTTGTCAGTTCGCCATAAAGGCGGTGGAGCGAACTGGAGTCGATCCGTTTAGGAAGAAAAACTGACGAGGAGGGACGGGTTCAGCGTCCCAGAGTCTCGAGCTTACGATCCGTTTTTGTGGCCTTTTTGAACTGTTTATTATGTTCCTTACAAAGGCGCATCCTTCGTGCATTCTCATTCTCTGGTTTCAGGCCAGCCTGCTCGCATGCCTCACGGGCGTAGGATCTGACGGCTACCTCATCGCACCCGGCGACCCCACATTTGTCCTCTGCCATGCGCCAAGGATTTCTCTACTTTCAATAAATAGATTCCGGAGAGATAATCCAGAACCCTTAAGAGCGTATAGCCGATAGGCTGAGAATATGGTTAAGGTCGCGCCATCCATCCTGTCGGCAGACTTCAGCCGACTGGGCGAGGAAGTTCAGAGGTTAGAGAAAGAGGGCGCGGACTGGGTCCATGTCGATGTTATGGACGGCGTCTTCGTGCCAAATATCACCATAGGTCCGTCAGTCGTGCAGGCACTCCGCCCTCACACATCACTGCCCTTTGATGTCCACCTCATGATCACATCGCCCCAACGATATGTCAAGCAGTTTGCCAGGGCAGGTGCGGATTATATCACCATCCATGTGGAGGCGACCGAGGATGTAAGGGGGACCATTGACACCATTCGATCCCTGGGCTGCAGGGCAGGTTTGTCCCTTAATCCAGAGACGCCCTTCTCGGCCGTCGAACCATATCTGGAACACATCGACCTGCTGCTGGTCATGACCGTGCACCCTGGCTTTGGAGGCCAGTCATTTATGCCTGTCGGCCTTCCCAAGATCGCCGCTGCCAGGAAGTATTTCGATGATAATGGCATTGATGCGGAGATCGAGGTCGATGGGGGCATCAACCACGATACGGGGCGACAGTGCGTTGAGGCAGGGGCGACAGTGCTGGCGGCGGGCAGTTCATTATTCAAGTGCTCGGATATGGGTGCTGAGATGGAGAGTTGGCGGACCTTTCGTAGGAAAGGCCTCAGTTCGCAACATTCATAAGCATCTCTCTATATGCTTGGGGTCGTGCGTATGAGCTTTGATGAACTTGTTAGCTCGAAATGGTTCCTGTTACTTATCTCCATAATAGTACCGCTTATTCTCCTGGCAGTAGCCATGATCTTCAATGCCCACATATGCGTCATGATTGTGTTGCTGGTGTGGATTGGATCGGCCCTTCTCATGCTCTACCTGCCCATGCATAAAGAATAGATGCATGTTTTGTAGAGATGGAGGGCATCGGTCGGTTGTGCCAACTCGAATAAGCTAGGTTCCAGGAGGATGTGGGTAGAAAACCCTAAATCATCTGGTGCCCTTTGATGGGATACCATGGGAGTCAATATTTCCAATATAGTCCCGGTCGAGAACATGCGGCTCGAGGACCTAAACGGGAGGGCCGTTGCCATCGATGCCTATAACGCGATCTATCAGTTTCTTAGCATCATTCGCGGTCCCGATGGCACGCCTCTAAAGGACTCCTATGGACGGGTCACTTCTCATCTTACTGGCCTTTTATACCGGACCGTTAACCTCCTAGAGGCAGGGGTCCAGCCAGCTTATGTATTCGACGGTAAACCTCACGAGTTGAAGTCCCAGACCCTTGCCGAGCGTTCAGAGCGGCGCTCCAGGGCCCGTGAGGAGTGGAAAGAGGCCATCAGTGAAGGGGACATTGAACGCGCAAGATGCAAGGCAACGCAATCGTCCCGCATGACCAATGAGATCGCAGAGTCATCACGTATACTTCTAACATATATGGGAATACCAGTGATCCAGGCACCAGAAGAGGGCGAGGCGCAGGCAGCATACATGGCTTCCAAGGGTGACGTTTGGGCCGCATCATCACAAGACTATGATGCGCTGCTTTTTGGGGCACCCCGATTGGTGCGCAATCTAAACATCACAGGGCGACGGAAGATGCCCAACTCAAGGAAATACCGGGACATAGAGATCGAGGTCGTCGAACTGGATAAGGTTCTCAAGGCCAATGGGCTAAGCTCACGGGGACAGTTGATCGACCTCGCTATCCTCATAGGTACTGATTATAATCCCGGGATAAGGGGCATCGGTCCCAAGCGAGGGTTAAAACTTATCCAGAAACATGGCGATCTCAAGAGGGCGCTGGAGGCTATCAATGAGAGCATCCCTCAAGGCGAGTGTGTTCAGGACATCTTTCTGCGCAGCGAGACAAGCGATGAATATTCGCTAGAGTGGAGAGAGCCCGACCGAGAGAAGATCATAGATTTCATGTGTAGAGAGCATGAGTTTTCAGAGGATCGCATCGCTTCAGCCCTGGATCGCCTGGAAAGTGAGAAGAAGACAAAACTTTCCAAATCTCAAGTGAGTTTGGATCGCTGGAGCTGAGCGATACCTTCCCACGACGCAGGCGCCCAGTGCTGTAACCAAATACAATAGGTTTTAAAGGGGCAGGCTATTACCGTCCTCCGGGAGCCAGCGATGATAAAGCAGGTTCGATCTAGTTATAATCCCCCAGAGCTGGAAAAGAGGGTCCAGCAGTATTGGAACGATACCGACGCTTACAAGAGGACCAAGGAGTTTCGCGCCAACGGAGCGGACTTCTATTTCGTAGATGGTCCTCCTTACACTACAGGTTATATCCACCTAGGAACTGCCTGGAACAAGGTCATCAAAGACCTTGTGGTGCGGTACAAGCGGATGCAGAATCATAACGTCCGCGATCAACCAGGCTATGATATGCACGGCCTCCCCATAGAGGTGAAGGTCGAGCGATCTATCGGTATCAAAAGCAAAAAAGAGATCGAGAGCTACGGTATCGATCGCTTCGTCTCCACCTGCAAGGACTTCGCCATGAAATTTCAGAAGACGATGACTGGCCAGTTCAAGGAGCTAGGGGTGTGGATGGATTGGGATAATCCATACATGACCATTGTTCCCTCGTATATCGAGGCGGCGTGGTGGACGCTGAAACGGGCTTATGATAAGGACCTATTGGTCTCCTCGAACCGCGTTATCTCATGGTGCCCCCGTTGCGAGACCGCCCTGGCAGAGGCCGAGATAAACTATTGGGAAGAGAGGGATCCATCGATCTACGTAAAGTTCCCTCTTCGGAACGAGCCAGGCGTCTCATTGCTCATATGGACCACTACTCCATGGACCCTTCCGGCAAACATGGCTGTGGCCGCTCACCCCGATTACCAGTATGCCAAGGTTAAGTGCATTGGAGAGGGGAAGTCGGACACCGTCATAGTTCTGGAATCCTTAATTGATCAGATCGCCACCCTGGGAGGCTGGGATAGCCATGAAGTGCTCGCCACCATGAAAGGTGATGAATTGGCAGGCACAGAGTACATCCCCCCGCTGGAAGCAGAGGTTCCGATCCAGGCTGAGGTGAATGGAGAGTGGGTGCACAAGGTCATTCCTTCACCCACCGTCGAGGCCGACATGACTGGCCTGGTCCATATTGCACCAGGCCACGGCCCTGAGGACTTCGAGCTTGGGAAGAAGTTCGACCTGCAGCCACTATCTCCCATCGATGAAGGAGGGAAGTTCACTGCAGAGGCTGGCAAGTATCAGGGGCTGTTCGTCAAGAAGGGTAACCCCATTGTGATAGAAGATCTTGAGGAAAAGGGACTGATGTTCCATTCTGGCACCCTGGAGCACCGCTATGGCCACTGCTGGAGGTGTAGTTCTGGTGTGCTCTTCCGCAACACCGATCAATGGTATCTGCGTATCACACAGGTCAAGGACCTCATGCTAGATGAGATCTCCAAGATCCAATGGACGCCTGAATGGGCAGGATCCGGCCGACAGTACGACTGGACCGCCAACGCTCGCGACTGGTGCATCTCCAGGCAAAGATACTGGGGCATCCCAATCCCAGTCTGGACCTGCCAATGCGGGCACATGAAGGTAATTGGGTCGGCTGATGAATTGAAAGGCGCCGAGGGATATAGTGAAGGCATGGATCTCCATCGCCCCTGGATCGATGGCGTCATCCTTGAGTGTGACCAATGCGGGAAAGATATGAAAAGGGTCCCCGATGTCCTAGACGTCTGGTTTGACGCAGGGGTGACCTCATGGGCACAGCTTGGATATCCACGCGAGCAAGAAGAGTTCAAGCGCTGGTGGCCGGCCAAGTTCATAACCGAGGCTCATGACCAGACTCGAGGCTGGTTCTACTCTCAGCTCGGCTCATCCTGCGTCGCCCTTGGACAGGCGCCCTATGAGCAGGTGCTCATGCATGGCTGGATGCTTGATTCTCAGGGCCAGCCAATGTCCAAGTCCCGCGGTAATATCGTCGAGCCAGCCACAGTCATATCAGATTATGGTGCCGACGCCTTGCGGCTCTATTTTATGCGCGTCTCTGCCCCCTGGGAGGATATATCCTTCCAGTTCGAGGGAGTCAAGAATACCAGGAAGACCCTCAATGTCCTGTGGAACGTGGTCAACTTCGCGTCCACCTATATGAGCATCGATAAGTTCGACCCTCAGACTCTCGACGAGATCGCGGTGAGAAATGCCCTGCGTCCAGAGGATCGTTGGTTAAACTCGCGGACAGAGCGGCTTAAGGCTGATGTGACTCGTGACATCAACGCCTATGATCTGCACAAGGCCGCACGAGCCCTGGAAGAATACATCCTGGATGATCTGTCCCGTTGGTACGTGCGCCTCATTCGAGACCGCATGTGGCGCGAGGCCACTGATTTGGATAAGCTTGCTGCATATCACACACTTCATAACGCCTTGATGACCACGGTCAGACTGCTAGCTCCATTCTGCCCTCACATAACAGAAGAGATCTATCAGGCCCTCGATGGGTCCCTACCTACCGTCCATATGACCGATTGGCCTGTAGCAGACCTGAGTCTGGTGGATGATAAACTAGAGGCATCGATGAGGTTGATGCAGCAGCTGGTAGAGGAGATCTCCAAGGAACGCCAGAGGAATAATCTCAAGCTGCGCTGGCCCCTCCAGAGGATCATTGTTAAGACAGAGGACGAGGACACTCTTGAGCTCGTACAGCTGATGGAAGAGGTCTTGCTCTCTCAGGGCAACATCAAGCGCATAGAATACATCCCCGTGGATGAGGAATGGGGGGGACTCACTCTAGAAGTGGTGCCCAACCTCAACGTGATCGGCAAGGTGTATCGCCAATGGTCTTCGAAGATAGTGGTAATGCTTAAGAACCGCCCGGCCGAGGATATTAGGGCGGCCCTGAATAAGGGCGAGTATTCATTGGGCATCGAGGGACAGATCATCAAGATCCAACCCGACATGGTCTCTTACACTACTTCACTGCCTGAGAATTACGTAGAGGTGGAGTTCGAGAAGGGGCGTGTGTACATCGACTTCAACATGAATGCAGAGATCCGGGCCGAGGGCTTTGCCAGGGAACTCATCCGCAGGATCCAGCAGATGCGCAAGGACATGAAGCTGGATGTGGAGGAGTTCATCCGGGCAGAGGTCCGCGCCCCCCGCGCCATTGAAGAATACTTCAGGGAATGGCAGGAGCATATCATGAAAGAGGTCCGCGCCCTCCAGCTAGATTTCACCGATTCCCCCAAGGGCGAGTACGAGGCCAGCTGGGAGGTGGAGAAGCAGGCGATGGATATTGCCCTCACCACCCTGGGAATGAGCAAGGATAGCGAGAGTGCGCAGTAGTCTCGGGATCGCCTCCCGAGATAATGCCGGATCCAGTCAGAGTGGATAAGAAACCCTCTGACAACTCTCACATGGCAAGATAGATGATCCTATAGACTGTCAATAGCGGCGGGATATGGGGGATATTGAGCCTTGGATCTCACCCATGTATCGAAGATGAGGATAAATGTCCTTGCAGCATGTGCCCTGAGGCGCCTGGTAGGAAGATAGAGTTATTGCGTAACCCGAGATCATCCTCTGAAGATACACTCAAAATAGGATCTGGCAAAACACCGAGCGTCTGGCTCTCAAGAACAGAAAGTAGGGACCTCTGCGACCTGAAGAGCCATACGCTTACTGAAGCAATTTTCCTCAGAGATCAATTGAAAGATGCTTCTCGACAGCCTGGAATATCTGTCATCACTCATAATCTCCCGGCCGTGCTGAAGCATACTGTCAGTACGAGATCGGACCGTTAAGGGTCGAGGCGCCCTGTTGATAAACATGAGCCCCTCGACACCAGCCCTCATGACCTCTGCTGGAGGGAGAGTAGATCAGTATCAACTGATCAGAGAGCGGAGGGCCCTGTCCAGACCGGGCACGGTCCTCAGCTCATCCAGCTGTTCGGGGCGCACCCACTTGTGCTCGGTATGCTCCCAATCCAGCTGGACCTGACGCTCCCGAGCCTGGAATAGGAATGGATGAATTGTCCAGATGACGTTTCCATCTCTCACCCGCATGGTCGGCGCTGAGGCGATCAGCTCAGGATCATCTATGCTCAGCTCCTCCCGGATCTCCTTGAGCGCTGTTTCCTGAGCGGTGTCTCCATCCTCAATATGTCCGCTCACTCCGGCCCAATGTCTCTGGAAGGTGCCTACCTTATCGCTGCGTTTCAGTACCAGGATATCTTCCCCATGGCGGAGGAAACAAGTGACCACCTCTATCTCCCTAACATCGGGCAGCTCCACTGTTCCAGCGGTGCCGTCAACCACGCAGGTATCGCCCGGACGTAATAATTCTAAATCGATGTGATCGACCAGGGGGACGCCGGACATGACCGCGCCTGTAGCCACGATCGGTTCGACCGACGAGTTGATTATGGCAGCGGGCAACGTACCCACCCGTTCCATCTCCAGCAACACGTACGAACCAACAGTGCTTCCCTTCCCACAAGGGAAAGCGAAGACCGCGCCCTTGATAGACTGGCCGTTGAACGCCTTGTCCGTCAGCACGCCAGTTGACGGCGCCACGTCACCGAGGAAGCTGACGGGCGAGGAAGAGAGTATGATCTTGTCGCCTGCCCGTCCACGAGATATGCCCCGTCCTCTCAGAATCATGAGATCATCTCCACAAGCTCTTCAGTATCACCAAACACGGACTTCTGAGCGCAGAGGGTGGGCAGATAGTTACAGGCCTTGCCTGAATTGGATGCGGTGCACCTGAACCTTTCCTCGATAGGCGTTACCACCATACATGTGTCGCACACCAGTTTTCCGAACCGCTCTAGCTCCTTGGCTTCTCGCGGACACTGAGAGAGGGTGTGTCGGGATGTACAGAACCATACTTCGGCATCGCCCTTACGCGTTCTACCCTTGAGCAAACGAGCAAGCTCTTGTATTTCGGCCACTGAAAGATGAGGGCACCCAAAGGCGATGAGCTCGGGATCCTTTCCCGTACTCAGCATCTCTCTGGCCCTGTCCAGCTCGGCCTTGCCGATAGAGACCTTCTCCAAACCAGTGAGGTCCGCCTCCGCGGCCTCGGGAGTGACACCTTCGACGTGGAACAATGCGACCGCTCCGGCGGCGGCCATGGCTGCGGCAAGAGTCTTAAGTTGTTCGATCGTTGGGCGGATGCCCCTGAAATAGGGGACACGATTGCCAACTATCAACCCGGCTGCCTGCCCCAGGAGAGAATAATTGACATTTTCTGCCTCTACCTCGATGATGACGGTGGGTCTCCTATTCTCATCGAGATGCAAACCATACTCTGGCGTCTTTCCAATGATGGCTGCGCACAGTGCGCCCGGTCCGCCTTCCCTATTGGTCCTTGCTCCAATCGCAGAGTTGGCAAAGCTAAGTGCACTGGATTCTGCCCAGGCAATGTGCTGTCCCTTCTTGGGGACGTTTGTACCAAGGTATGGAGTACAGGAGCAATCGGAAATGACGCCAAGTCGCTCATAGCAGTCAATGATGTGACGCTGCCGGTCGGCAAAGTGAGGGCGGATCCCCATCTCCTTCCACCGTTGACGATCCATTCCAGCTGGATTTAGTGTGGTGGGAACACATACAGCAGCATCCCTGCCC
>JAAYQQ010000052.1 GCA_012519255.1 Methanobacteriota archaeon
CAAAGGAGGCTCATTAGCCTCCCCTTTCTTCCCAACCTTTATTTTTATTTCAAATTTGATGTTGATTCCCCAAAGCTATTAGGATAATCCTTCATTGACTCCTTTATGGGAGATGAAGAGGCATCATTAATTCTTAGAATCTTGAGGGAGGATAAGCTCACCACTCTGGAATTGGACAAGACACTGGATTCACTAATGACGAGATGCCCTGACGACCTGGCCCGTACTCTCAACATTATGCGGCGCAAGGGGCTGATCAAGGGTTCCTTTTCTCCCGAGAAGGGCGCCTGGGTGTGGTGGGCCGAGGAATAAGCAGCTCTTTTTAAGCTCCACAACTATCGTAATGCAGACGCTACGCTGGCGTGACTAGTGGCCCAATGAGTTCTTTAGACTCAGAGTCCGGGTCCAAAATCCTTGCGTTGCATTCTCGGTTGCGGCCGGGGCGCCCTCTCTCGACGCGGAACCTCTGGATAGTAAGCGATCACCAAGGTGCGAGACACATTATCGGACCATCGCTTTCTAGGATCTCCCTCGGTAGCAAGGCCGACCGCCACATCGAAGGGCAGGAAGATGAACCAGAACAGCTTCGGTATAGATCGGATGAAGGTCTGCTTATACGAGCGGCGTTCGTGCATGGACACGACCTTGAGGTGTACAAGGTGCTTGCCAAGCGTCCGCCCGTAACGTCCTTCGCAGAAACCAGCGTAGAGGAACCAGATCACCCCTGCGCTGACGCCGGCAAGGATGGTCTTATCCAGAACGTCAAAGTAATACAGCACTAGCCAGATGGGGGTGAAGATGAGCGCTATATCGATGAACCCGGCGACGAATCGACGTAGCCAGTGTTTTCTGAGAGCACTGCTGCTCTCTAAAATATCGAATCCTGTGTGCATCCTATCCCATGGGTAAATCGGGTTTGACTTCAATAATACTTTTGCTCTAATTTAAAATAATGAATTTAATGCCTGTCTCTAGGAAAATCTTCTTACACTGTATAAAAGCACAGAGGTGCCAGACCTCTTTCAGCTCGCCCATCATTCATCATTGTTCAGTTCGAAAGGTTTCATCATCAAGAGATCTGTACTCTCAACAAGACAGGACAGCGAGATAAACATTTGGTATATGAGTCAGAACTCCTTTGGCGCAGATTCCCTACCCAACCCATAGGATAGATTTACGCCTGCGCCTAGGCCGACATCAGATATTTTGTTAGAGTAGACGAACCCGATCATATGCCGACAGCAACGTGAAAGATCGTCGACGCTGGAAAACCTTATGGTAGAATCAAGAAGAGCACTTTTATATCTCCAGTAGGAAGGTAACATCATGGCCAAGCAGACCATCGACGCTCCCGGACCGAAAAGACTCGTTCTATTCATCAGCAATCACAATTCTGCCCGCTCCCAGATGGCCGAGGCGCTGCTCAGGGCGAAGTACGGTAACCGTTACGACGTCCACAGCGCTGGCGTGGAGCTGGAACCGCTCAATCCTCTTGCCGTAAAGGTCATGCAGGAGATCGGCCTGGACATTTCTCATAGGAAACCCAAGAGTGTCGACGGATTCATCAGGCCCGAGCTGGCGCTGGACACCGTGGTAACGCTGTGCGACACCGCGGCCCGCATATGCCCATTCCTCCCGGCGCCTAGAAACGTCACCAAGATCTACGAGGACCCCGCCCGGTTTGGCGGCACAGAAGAAGAGCAGCTGAACCGCCTGCGAGAGATGCGAGACGACATGGCCAGGTGGATCGAGAGCTTCTTCAAGTACTGATCGTAAACCGAGGAAGATGGTACACCAGGCAGTCACCGCAGTCAGCGGCATGCCCTACCTGGCGAGCTACAGGAAGGTGACTGTCTATCCCTCTCGCTCGTTGCTCTGCACGATGATGATGTTACCGACCGCGCAAGGCAGGAATAGATTCTGGCGATGGCGCTCCCGGCTGCCAGCACGATCACCTCCGCCGTCCCCGCCACGATGCCCTGCAGCAGTGGCAGATACAGCGCCCCGAATGGCAAGCTGGAAATGAGTCGACTTACAGTGACGCTGACCATGAGGATGCGCAGCATGGATATCAGGCAGCCACCGTCGCCCGGGATGCCATGGAATAGACTAGACTACCGCGCCGCGGCCATGGGTACGAACACGACGGCCAGTATTGGTCATTGACAGATTACACCTATTAGCTTAGGAGGCCGCCGCGCCTCGACCGTAAGTCCGTCGGGGCAAAGATATATTCTCTAGACCGCTTAATGGCTGTTAACATGGCGGTCCGTCTGTACGTCTACGATGAGAGGGAATGCGACCCCAAGAAGTGCACAGGGCGCAAACTGGTCCATTTCAAACTCGCCAAGGAACTGAACTCTCTGCGGGCCATACCCCATGGTTCCATCGTATTGACGCCGTGGGCCGAGAAGGCGGTATCCAGAGAGGATGCGGGCAGGGTCAAGGCACGTGGCCTTGTGGTTCTCGACCTCTCCTGGAGAAACGCTGACTCCATGCCTCGCATTAGAAGGGGCGTTGCGGAGAGGGCATTGCCCTTTTTGGTGGCGGCCAACCCGGTCAATTGGGGTAGGCCACTCAGGCTGACCAGTGCCGAGGCGCTTGCCGCTGCGCTGTACATCATGGGATTCGAGGAGCAGGCCCACCAGGTCATGTCCAAGTTCAACTGGGGAGAGGAGCTCTTCCGGGTAAACCGTGAGCCGCTGGAGCGGTACCGTGAAGCATCTACCAGCGCTCAGGTAGTGGAGATACAGTCTGACTACCTGGTCGACGAAGAACCTCCGGAAGAGGAAGCGAGCAACGCTGAAGCGCACGCCGATATCGTGCAGGCCACCATCAACCCCTCCGGCGGAGAACGACAGGCCAGCCAGTCAAGGCGATGATGTCATTCTACGGATTCCGAAGCAATGATGAGATATCTACCATCGTATTGTAGTGGCATAAGCTACATATGTTTGGCAGGAATACGGGAAGTTACTCGTATAGGAGTACCGTTCTTACAGATGTAAAACCAAGTTACTTATCTGCATGGGCCCGATATGTCGATTACAACTGTAAAGGTCCCCGTGGTGGCCGGAGCAAATGTAACGGTCAGTTTTGAGGACCTCTCCAGCAGTGCTATAAGGAGTGGCATCAGGAGCAGTTCGTAGATATGGACGGAGCAAATCGTAAATAGCGCTCAGGGGATGGCCCACGGCCCGCGCGGCCGAGAGGACGGAGCGGTAGGTGAGGGCGTGCCAAGCGACGAAATACAACATGAGGACATCGCCGTTGACGGCGTCCCTGGAGATGAACAGGGCGGCAACGAGCCCCGACGGGGGGTGGACATTAGTATGGTGTCTCGGTGGGAGGCATTCTTCCAAGGCACCGATTATATGCAGAAGATAAGGGAGGTCTCCGATCTCTACCCCGAGCTGCGCAGCATCAACGTTGTCTATGCTGACCTCGATCGTTTTGATGCCGATATGGCCGTCTATTTGCTGGAGCATCCTGACCTTGCTCTATTGGCTGGCAAACAGGCCATCAGGAACCTCATGCACGCCGAAATGCGCCAGGCAGACATCAACCTCCGCATCGTCACCCTACCACGCGACTCCAAGGTGGAGATCAGAGCCCTAAGAGCCAAGCACGTGGGAAAAATGGTATGCGTTGAGGGACTGGCGCGCAAGGCCACCGAGGTACGGCCAAGGATTACTGACGCCCTGTTCCAATGCCTTCGCTGCGGGCACATCATCAAGGAGCCGCAGGAGGGGCTGTTCTTCAAAGAGCCGATGGAGTGCTATAAGGAACAAGAGGGATGCGGGCGATCCGCGGGCGCTACCAAGTTCAAGCTTCTGACCGACGAATCCCACTTCGTGGACACGCAGAAACTGGAGATACAGGAGAGTCCCGAGGGCCTTCGGGGAGGCGCTCAGCCGGAGCGCCTTACCGGATATCTGGAGGACGACATCGCCGGCACCGTGGCCCCGGGGGATCGAGTCATTCTCAACGGCATCCTGCGCTCGGTGCAGAAGGGTCAGCCCGCCAAGTCTACGTTGTTCGATCTGAATCTTGACGTCATCTCGGCGGAGTTCCAGCAGCACGAGTATGAGGAGATAAACATCACCGAAGAGGATGAGGGGGCCATTAGAGAGATAGCCTCGTCGCCCGACCTCTTCGAAAAGATAGTCGCTTCTATCTCCCCCACTATCTATGGCTATGAAACTGAGAAGGAGGCATTGGCACTGCAGTTGTTCAGTGGAGTACCAAAAATTCTAGATGATGGCACCCGAATCCGGGGAGACATTCACATTCTGCTCATCGGCGATCCCGGTGTGGCCAAGTGCGTGACCTCGGACACCGATGTGATGATGGTGGACGGCTCCACCCGCAAGATCAAGGACATCGTGGAGGAAGGCCTTTCAGCTGGCGCGGTAGAGGAGATCGACGATGGCGTCACCGCCGAGGTGGACATTCCGGTAGTCACCTTTTCATCCCGTGGAAGGATGGAGGAGGGCAGGGCGATCAGGGTGTGGAAGCGCACCGCGCCCAGGAAGATGGTTAGCCTGCGCACCGCCAAGGGGCGCACCCTGACCATGACCCCGACCCATCCCTTATTCGTGCAGTCGGCACAGCGCATCATGCCCAGGGAGGTCTCAAAACTCAAGGAGGGCACCTATATCGCTGTGTGCACTGGACTGTGGAAGCCGCACAATCCCGAGAACTTTGGATGGGACTGCGGCTTCGACTATGACATGATCGAATCGATGGAGTACGTGCCTAGCGAGGAGGAGTGGGTCTACGATCTGGAGGTCGAGGACAGCCACAACTACATTGCCAATGGCATAGTCTCGCACAACAGCCAGATGCTACGATACATGTCAAGACTGGCACCGAGGGGCATATACGCATCTGGAAAGTCATCCTCTGCTGCAGGTCTCTGCGTGGCGCCGGAAACACGTATCATCGCAGACGGCAAGGAGGTCGCTATCGGCGACTTCGTCGAGGCGAGGATATCATCTCCACAGGAAATCATGCCTGGACAATGGTCGCAGAGCGTCGATGAACATTGCAGCGTTGCCACCATGTCAGACATGTGCCAGACACATCGTATGGTGAGGTCAGTGTGGCGTATCAAGACCCCTTCATTTCTTGTGGAAATTGAAGAATCGTCGGGAAAACGGCTGACACTCACCCCAGAGACAAAGATATGGGGCAAGCCAGATGGTGTGACGGAGGGGTGGGTCAAGGCGTCAGACGTTCGGGAGGGCCAGTCCATTCTGGTGCAGGACCCCTCTTCCGGGGATTTCCGATGGAGTGAGGTGAGGGCGAAGCGGAACAAGGGGCGTGATTTGCCCCCTTTTGTGTATGACCTCACCGTTGATCAGTCACACTCGTTCCTTGCCAATGGCTTCGTGGTGCACAACACCGCCGCCGCGGTCAAGGACGACTTCGGTGAGGGAAGATGGACATTGGAGGCCGGCGCACTGGTGCTGGCGGACAAGGGACACGCATGCATTGATGAGATGGACAAGATGACCGACCAGGACCGCTCCTCCATGCACGAGGCCATGGAAAGTCAGACAATCAGCGTTGCGAAGGCGGGCATTACTGCCACGCTGCAATGCCGCTGTTCTCTTCTCGGTGCTGCCAACCCCAAGTATGGCCGCTTTGAACAGAACCAGTACATCGCCGACCAGATCAACATGCCGCCTGCGCTGCTGTCGCGTTTCGACCTGATCTTCGCGCTGACCGATATACCATCGGCGGACCGCGATGCCAGCATCACATCTCACATTCTTACCACCCATCGCCGCGGGCAGATCCAGAAGTATGAGGATCCCTCGGTCCTGGAAGGAGTGGATGTGGAGAAGATCATGGAGGAAAGCAAGAAGGTCGAACCTGTGCTGGACCGTGAGTTCTTCCGAAAGTACGTCGCCTACTCCAAGCGCTTCAACCCCGTTCTCAGCGATGAGGCCATGAAGATAATTTCAGATTTCTATCTCAAGATCAGGAAGCAGGGGGAAGGGGAGGGTGCCTCGGTGCCCATCACCGCTCGTCAATTGGAAGCGTTCGTGCGGCTGTCGGAAGCGAGCGCCCGGGCGCGGCTGTCCCCCATTGCCACTGCCACGGACGCCGAGAGAGCGGTGCGCATCGTGGAATACTACTTACGCAAGATCGCTGGGGAGGGAGACCGGCTTGACTTTGATATAATTGCCACCGGAACCTCACACTCCCAGAGGGAACAGATCACCATCCTGAAAGGCCTCATCAGCTCGCTCCTGCGCAGCGGGGACGGGGTCGATCCACGGCGCGGTGTGGGAGCAGATATGCTGTACAAGGCCGCCGCCGACCGCGGCATTGCCGAGGATAGGACGAAAACCCTGCTCAAACGGCTCAGCCAGAGCGGGGAGATATATTCACCGTCGCGTGGCTATTATAAACTGGCATCGGAAGGCTTATCATGATCTCTGTGAGGATGCACCAGCGCGGCAGCGAGCTACTGCTTGCCGCCGCGGATAAGGAACTGATCGGTAGAAAATTCAGTGAAGGAGCTCTGCGTCTGGATGTGCGCGCCTCCTTCTACGAGGGAGAGGATGCCAGTGAGGCCCTGCTCCTCAACCGGCTGAGCATATGCTCGATGGCCAATCTTGTCGGTGAGAAGACGATTGCCATAGCCGCCCGGGAAGGCTTCATCGACCGCGATTGCGTGATAATCATCGATGGCATTCCGCATGCTCAGCTGGCCAAAATGTGAACGCGCCACCGCCTAGCGTGCCCCTGACCGAATAAATACATTCATATCTTATGTTGAACTCGTTGGTGTATATGTTCTGCATCAAGTGCGGCCGAGAGGAGAGGACGTACGATAGTTTATGCGCGTCATGCTATCTGCAGAGCAATCGCTTTACAAGACTCCCCGAACACCTTGACCTGCAACAGTGTGCGCACTGTGACGAGTATCTTATGGACAAGCGTTGGGTCAAGTATGATGATGAGTCGGATGCCGTTTGCGATCACGTCTCTGGAAACCTCCAGCTAAGAGAGGATGGAGCGATCAAGGACATAGAGATCGGGGTGGAGTCGATCGACCGCAAGTCCTACCAGGTCCATGTCAGCGCACTGGTGAGATATGAGGATCTGGAGATCCCGGAGGAGAGCGGCACTCTCGTTCGCATCAAGCGCAACGTCTGTCCCAAGTGCAACAAGATAATGGGCAATTACTTTGAGAGCATCGTGCAGATCCGCCCATCGAACAGGCGCTTCTCCGATGAGGAACGGGAAGACGTTCTCAGGCGTGCCACCGAATATGTCGAAGGGATAGGCAAACATAGCAAAGAGGCGTTCATCGCCAAGGTGACGCAGACTCATGGGGGGTACGACCTTTACATCAGCACGATCGCCCTGGGAAAGACCCTCGCCCGCGAGCTCACCTCTGTTTATGGGGCGGAACATAAGGAATCGTCCACACTGCATGGCAGGAAGGATGGACAGGACATCTATCGCGTCACGTACCTGGTGCGCCTTCCTCCCTATCGGGTCAGGGATATTATCGAGCTGAACGGGCGGCCATATTTGGTACAGTCCACCGGGCCGCAATCGGCCAAGCTGCGAAGCCTTAGGAATGGCGAGAAGCTCACGATGGCGAACACTGGCCTCCGCGACGTGAAGGTGATCGGTACCAGGTCAGACGTACTCGATGCGGTAGTGCTAACCGAGGGAAGGAGAGAACTTCAGCTGCTCCATCCCAAGACCTACAAGCCGGTGGAGATCAGGAAGCCTCAGGGCTTCGAGCGGACCGGGGACACGGTAAAGGTATTCCCCTATGAGGGCGAGCTCTACCTCATAGGCAACTGATCTCCGGGCCCAGTTTCTCCAACTCGTTCCTAAGGAAGTCTAGAGCATTCTCCGCCTCCTCTCGTTGACCCTTGATGACAATTCGGTTGCCGTGGAGGCGCCAGTCGGTAGAGGGCAGCGAGGCCACCCTGACGTGGAAGCGCAATGCCACCCTCTGGAGGAGCGGCTCCAGCGTGGCCTCTCCCTTCCATGCCCTCACTTCCAGCTCCACGCGATCGTCCTCGTTTATTCGCGGGAGGATATACTCCCTGAACATGGGCAGCATCTCATGAGGAAAGCCCGGCAGCAGGAAGAATATGGTGCCCCCTGCATCGGCCTCGATCCCGCAGGCCGCCCCAGTGAGGTTGCGCAGGGCGGCGCACCCGTGAGGCACGCGGGCCATGCGCAGCCGAACCTCGGTTCTCGGAGGGGCGGTGCCGTGCATGCGCTGTAGCGCCTGGTCCATCCACGCCGCAGCCTCCTCGCTCACTTCCAGCTCCACGCCTAGGTACTGGGCCAGTGCCTCTCTGGTAAGGTCGTCTAGCGTCGGGCCGAGTCCCCCGGTGACAACGACGATGTCAGGACGCAGGGAGTGAGCATGGCGGAACGCGGCCACGATCTCGTCGATCTCGTCCCGTATCACCGTGAGCAGGACGATCTCGGCGTGGCGTTCTCTCACCAACCGAATGATCTCATTGGGGTAGGGATCGAGCTGCCCGGTAAGCAGCTCGTCTCCCACGTGAATGATGGCGACCTTCATCAGGCCGCCATCTCCCTTCTCCGGAATATAATCAACGCTGCTGCCACCGTTATCGCGGCGTACGCGGCCATGACCAGGGGAGCATCGCGCAGTTCCGGATGGTATGACCATACCTGCACAATATCGCTGGCACCGTTCCCGCCCAGCAGGCGCCCGCCAATGGGGAAGGTGAGCAGTTCGTCCTGAGGATATGGCTTTATCATGATGTCAGAGATGGCCTGGCCATTGAAGGTCAGACTGAACCATGGCTTAACGCCGGCGAAGGAGAGGACGCCATCGACAATGGGCAGGATTAGGAATAGGATCGCCAGCGTGAGCACCAGCGCCTCGGTGCTGCCCCTCATGATGGCGCTGACAAGGTAACCGACGCCCACGGAGGCAACGGAGTAGAGCAATGCCAGTGCGTATGATCGGTAGGTTAGATCTGAAAGGTCGCCAGTCTCCCAGATGGTGGCCAGGGAGACCATGACATAGTAGGCGGTCACCACAAGGAAGAGTATGGCCAGCGAGGCGATCAGCTTGCCGGCGAAGAAGCTCCCCCGCTTGACGGGATTGGGGAACATGAGGAAGCCGGTACGACTCTGAAACTCCGAAGACAGCGAATCTCCGGAGAATAGCGTTGCCCCGATGACGATGAGGACGCCGCTCCACATGTAGAAGCGCTGGGCATAGTATGCTGGATCTTTGGGATACTCCTGTCCCAGAGCTGGCGGCACGATGTAGATGAGGGCGAAGATGAGGATGGCCAGCGCGACCATGCCCAGCAACCGATAGGATCGCAGTGACCTGTATAGTTCATAATAGGCCACGATGCCCGTCTGTCCGAAGTCGGAGGGTGCTGTCCATTCTGTCATTGCGACCTCTTGATGAGTTGGAGGTATAGCGACTCAAGCGCCACGTTCGCCTCCCTGAACTCTGATATGCGCAGTCCCAACTCCCGAAGGCGGTCCAGCAGCTCCGCCTGCGCCTCCATATCTCCTCTGAACAGCAGGTCCAGTTTAGACTCTCCCGTCTTCGTCGCCTCGATCACTCCGGCCAGCTCGGAGACGTCGCGCAGCCGCGCCTCGCCGAGCCCATCGATCGTATGCACCTCCAGCAGTCGACAGCTCCGATCCCCCAGAAGCTCGGCCACGCTCCCGCTCTTTAGCAACCTGCCATGATCTATGAGTGCGACATGATCGCACACCTCCTGCACCTCGTTGAGCAGGTGAGAGGACATGAATATGGTGTACTGTTCCTTCTTCAGCTCCACCAGGATGTCCCGCACCTCCACCATTCCCCTTGGGTCCAGCCCGGAGGTTGGTTCATCGAGGATCAGGACATGGGGGCGGTGCAGCAGTGCCTGAGCAAGGGCCAGCCTTTGCTTCATGCCCTTGGAGAACTTGCCGATCTTCTCGCCTCGCCACTCCTCTAGTTTGACAAGCGATAGCAGTTCATCCGTCCGTGCGTCGATGGCCCGGCGGGGCATGCCCCTCAGCCGGCCGAGGTAGCGTAGGATCTGTTCCGGCGTGAGATATGGATAGAACTCTGGAGTCTCCACCACGGCTCCCACCCCCTCCAACGCGGTCTTGGGGTTCTTGATGACGTCTACACCGTTGAGATAGGCGCTCCCATTGGAGGCGCGCAGGAGATTGGTCAGTATCTTGATGGTGATGGTCTTCCCGGCGCCGTTGGGTCCCAGGAAGCCAAGGAAGGTGTTGCGCTCGACCACAAGATCCAATGAATCCAGCGCCTTGAATCTACCGAACCGTTTGGTAAGTCCGCGGATGACAATAGGATTATCCGGTGTTTGAAGGTCCATCCTCTGCTTTCTTGGCAGGACAGCCTAATAATTCTTATCAATAAAAGAGAGGGAAGGGGTTTCTCAGGCAGACATCTCCCTGCGCCGGAAGAGGAAGTATGCCAGTACCATGCACACAGCGGTCCATGCCACCATCACCACTGTTGCGGTGATGAGGGGCGCGGTGTGCATGTACATGACAAAATCTCCCATTCCTTCAATGGGCGTTATAAGCTCCACCGTCTCCGTCGGGTAGGGGATGGTCATGACCGAGCCGATTGCTCCGCTGGCATAGGTCAGCGAGGGCGTCGGAGGATAACTGACCAGCGCGAATAACCCGTCCACGGTTGGCAGGATGAGGAAGAGCAGGAAGAAAGTCAGTATGAGCGATCCGGTGCTGCCCTTCATGAAAGAACTTATCAACAGACCCACCGCCGTGGCGGCGAGAGCATACAATATGGCCAGCCCAAGCGAGGCAAAGGCTAGATCGAAATGCTCCAGATTACTAGATATCCCTGCGCTGAGGCCGATGGCTATGGCGTAGTAGATCAGGACGACCAGAGCGGTGGCCGCTGCAGAGGAGATGAACTTCCCCACGAACAGCGAGCTCCGCTTTACCGGGTTGGGGAATAGTAGATAGCCTGTGCGTCCCTGGAACTCCGACACGATGGCGTCCCCGGCGAACAGCGTGGCCCCGATAATGATCAGGGTAGGGGCCAATCCGGTGAAGGCGGACATGGTAGTCACAAACGGCTGCGCCGGCTCTCCCATGACCAGCCATGCGATCAGGACGATTAGAAGCGCCTCGATGACCAGCATTCCAAGAAGGCGCCTGCTGCGCAGGTGTTTCAGAATGTCATATTTGATTACGGTGCGGACCTGTTGAAGGTCCGACGGCAGCTTGGTGTGTATTTCTCCAGGCCCGCCTACATTTACAGCTTCTGTCATATCATCACTTTGAATCCTTGATCATGGAGAGATATAGGCTCTCCAGTGCCACGCCCGATTCCTTGAAAGACACCACGGTGAGGCCGAGTGCCTGGAGATCATGAAGCAGTCTTGCCTGATTCTCGTCCCCGCCGTCGAGGGTGAGATGGAAAGAGGCAGGACCGGAGGCACGCAACTCCTGCACGCCTTCTATCTGTGAGATCTTATTCAACCAGGCACCGTCGATCTGCTGCAATGTCCGCACTTCCAGCCGCCGGATGTTCACGCTGTTGATAAGCTCGGCCACGCTCCCGCTCTTTAGCAGCCTGCCATGATCGATGAGAGCAACATCGTCGCACACCTCCTGCACCTCGTTGAGCAGGTGAGAGGACATGAATACGGTGTACTGTTTCTTCTTTAGGTTCTGAAGGACACCGCGCACTTCCACCATCCCCCTCGGGTCCAGTCCAGAGGTCGGTTCGTCCAGGATGATAACCGACGGCTCATGCAATATCGCCTGGGCGATGGCAATGCGCTGCTTCATGCCCTTGGAGAACTTGCCGATACGTTTGTCCGCCCATTCTGACATCTTTACGACATCCAGCACCTCGGCTCTGCGGCTACGAATGTCCTCGGCGCTCATCCCCCTGAGCTCGCCCAGGTAGGCAAGCGTCTCTCTTGGCGTGAGATATGGATAGAACTCTGGAGTCTCCACCACGGCTCCCACTCCGGCCAATGCAGTCTTTGGATCGTTGACCACATCCACGCCATTGAGCAGGGCGGAGCCGCTAGTGGCGCTCAGCATATTGGTCAGTATCTTGATAGTAGTGGTCTTCCCAGCACCGTTTGGCCCTAGGAAGCCTAGGAAGGACCCCTGGCGGACCGTAAGATTAAGATTATCCACGGCCTTGAAACCACTGAAGTCCTTGGTGAGGTTCTGAATGACGATAGGTTCTACCATTCCAAGTCTCCGATTGAAAAGGGAATCAACCCCATCTCGATATTAACCTTCGCATGTGATGCTCGCGCCAGGCTCAATAGATTATTATCATCGCGATGATGTTGGCTGTGTCAATATGGCTGAGGATCTCATCGAGGAGGTAGTGGTTCAACTGCTTCGGGAATCCGCGACTACCTTGCCCTCGGACGTGATAGAAGCGCTCCACCGGGCCGAGGCAACCGAGGAATCGGAAGTAGGCCGCTCCCAGCTGCGCACGATCTTGAAGAACATCGATGCAGCCCGCCGGCTCGCCGTACCGTTGTGCCAGGATACCGGCGTGCACGTCTTTCTAGTTCGGGGCAATGCCGACGCGGCCGTAGAGCGGAGCATACTCAGTGGGGTGGCCAGGGCTACTGCGGAGATCCCCCTGCGCCCCAACGTTGTACATCCTCTCACCAGGGAGAATCCAGGCACCAATGTGGCCGAGGGGCTCCCTCACATAATATATCATCCCGCCGACGACGATATTCTCGAGATAACAGTGCTTCCCAAGGGCGCCGGCTCAGAGAACATGACTGCCCTGGCCATGCTCACTCCCGCCCAGGGCATCAGGGGGATCAAGCAGTTCGTGCTGGACACGGTCGTACGAGCTGGAGGGAGGCCATGCCCTCCTACCATTGTAGGCGTGGGCATCGGAGGCACCTCTGACCTTGCCACAGGACTTGCCAAGCAGGCGCTGCTGCGGCCGCTTGACCTGCCCCATCCCGACCCCGTCATCGCCGCGCTGGAAGAGGAGCTCGCCGAGGCGCTCAACCTCACTGGCATTGGACCCATGGGATTGGGCGGATCGTCAACCGTGCTGGGAGTGAGGATAGCGACCGCATATTGTCACACCGCCTCTCTTCCCGTTGCGGTGAATCTGCAATGCTGGGCCGCCCGTCGCGCCACCGCCCGCATCTACCCTGATGGCAGGGTCAAGTTCAGGGGGTCGCCATTTGAACCTTAAGGCCCCATTGAGCGAGGACACCGTTCGCTCCCTGCGGCTGGGCCAGGAGGTCCGCGTGGACGGTGAGGTCTTCATCGGCCGGGATGAGATGCACATCCGGGCGCTGGAGCATCGCCGTGAGGGAAAGCTGCTTCCGGTAGTACTGGAGGATGGCATACTATTCCACTGCGGTCCCATCGTACGGCGCGACTCCAGGGGCTGGAACATCATCGCCGCTGGGCCCACCACCTCGGCGCGCATGAACGCGCTGGAACCCGACTTCATCCGCGAATTTGGCATCAGGGCCATCATTGGCAAGGGTGGAATGTCCCGGCCCACCGTGGAGGCGATGCGTCAGCAGGGCTGCGTCTATCTGGCGCTTCCCGGTGGGGCTGCCGTTCTGGCCGCCCAAGGCATCAAAAGAGTGCGAGGGGTGGAATGGCTGGACCTGGGCATGCCCGAGGCCCTCTGGATCGTTGAGGCCAAGGACCTGGGGCCCCTCATTGTGGCCATTGATGCCCATGGCAACTCCATCTATGAGGAAGTGGATCTCAAGGTGCAGGAGAACATGGCCGCGGTTAGGCGCAGACTAGGCCTCTAACTCTTCCTCGTCCTCGCTCAACTGTTCTGGCCTCTTTCTTACCCAGTGCTGAATTAGCAGGGCGACGACGAGTGTAGTAATGGCCAAACCCAGACCGATGATCATGAATGAGTGTGCGAGATCATAGCCAGGGATGAAGCCATTGCTGACTGGAAGTCTGGAGCGCTCCATCTCTACATCGAGGTTGGTATATCCCATTGGTAGAAGCTCGAGGGAGCGCTCTTTGGTCTCGTACCCTTTCTTGGAAAACTCTATGGTGTAGCGTCCGGAAGGAATGTTGCTGATGGTATATTTTCCATCACGTGAGCTGGTGGCCACCCATGATTGATCTGTGTCATCACTCACCCTGACACTTACATCTGACAGTGGAGCCCCATTGAATGAGACCACGCCTCCAATGGAGGAGGGGTGCTCCTGAAGAGTAATATGAAGGGTTTTATTGTCTCCATCTTTTACTTCGATATCTTCGATATGATAATATACGCTACCCACGCCGCCGGCCTTCTCGGCATGGATCAAATATTCTCCTGGCTGGACATTTAGGTTGAAGTTCCCGTTTTTATCGGTGATTTTTTCATAGGAAAGGGATTTATTGGTTGTACCCTCGGCGATGACCTTGACATTTGGCAACTTCACGCCGTCCGCATCATTTACCTCGCCCTGTATGGTGGCCATGTTGGCCGTCTCATCTACTGCCCCCACCACTGGCAGGGCGATGATGGGGGCGAGAAAAATGCCTAAAATGATGATCGCGGCCAACGATGCATGCCTCATTGTGGTTTGGAAACACAATCCTTTGATAATAACTTTTAGAGGCAAATACCTCTCCCGGTCTTTCGGACAGCTCCCCGAAAACAACTAATATGATGATGGGGAATCGAGCATGATTTCACGTGGACGGAAGAAGGTTCAATGCGTAAGGTTACCAAGCGTTACAGGAAGGAGGAGATCATGGCCCTCCTTGATCCCATCATCGCCAAATGGTTCAATTCGAGATTCAAGAATTTCACCGAGCCGCAGTCCTATGCCATTCCCCTCATCCACCAGCGGGAGAGCGTTCTGGTCTCCTCCCCGACAGGTTCAGGAAAGACGCTGACTGCATTCACCTCCATCATCAACGAGTTGTTCAAGTATTCTCAGGAAGGGAGGTTGGAGGACCGCGTCTATGCGATCTACGTTTCGCCGCTGAAAGCGCTGGCGAATGACATCAACAAAAATCTCAATGAGCCGCTGGAAGGGATGCGGGAGGTCGCCGAGAGAGAGGGTGTGGAATTTCCAGATATCCGTGTGGGTGTGCGCACCGGCGATACCTCGCAGTCGGAAAGGCAGAAGATGTTGCGCAAGCCTCCCCACATCCTGATCACCACGCCAGAATCGCTCGCCCTGGTGCTGGCTGCGCCAAAGTTCCGGGAGAAGTTCGCCCAGGTGGAGTACGTAATTGTAGATCAGATCCATGAAGTGTGCGATTCCAAGCGCGGAGTCTTCCTCTCCCTCACCCTGGAGCGGCTGCAGGCTTTCTGCGGCCATCATATCACCCGTGTTGGATTGTCCGCCACGCTGGCGCCCATTGAGGAGATCGCTCACTATCTGGTGGGTTATGAGGATGGCAAGCCGCGAGATGTCAACGTGGTCGAGATCATACGCCAGCGCGACCTTGACATAAGGGTCATTTGCCCCACCGAGGACATGACCTCCCTCCCCTATGAGATAATGAGCTCCAAGATGTACGACCTGCTCTATGAGATGGTCCTGGAGCACCGCACCACCATAGTTTTCACCAACACCCGTTCGGCCACCGAGAATGTTGTGTTCAAGCTCAAGGAGCGCGGCCTGGAAGGTGTGGAAGCGCACCACGGCTCCCTATCCAAGGAGACTCGCCTGGACGTGGAGGAACGGCTCAAACAGGGCGAGCTCAAGTGTGTGGCATCGTCCACCTCACTGGAGCTGGGCATCGACATCGGCTCGGTCGACCTGGTGGTTCAGATAGGCTCTCCCAAGTCGGTGGCAAAGGGGCTGCAGCGCATCGGCCGCGCTGGCCACGGTCACGGCCTCACCTCCAAGGGCCGAATACTGGTGTTCGAGAAGGATGATCTTGTAGAGTGTGCGGTGCTGTGCCGTGCAGCGCGCAAGAAGCGCATCGACCGCGTCTCCATCTCGGAGAATGCCCTGGACGTGCTGTCCCAGAGCCTGGTGGGAATGTCCCTGGAGAAGCGCTGGGACGTGCAGGAGGCGCTGCGGGTGGTGCGCAGTTCCTACTGTTACCGAAACCTCGAAGAGGAGAGCTTCCTGGAGGTGCTGCGCTATCTCGGAAGCAAGGACGCCTTTGAGGGAGTGTACCCCAAACTTTGGTATGACGAGGAGGAACAGCGCTTTGGCAGGAGGGGAAGCTCACGCATGATATACTTCCTCAATCTGGGAACAATTCCAGAGGAGGCCAATTACAGGGTGTTCACCGACAAGGGCGGAATGATCGGCGATCTCTCCGAGAAGTTCGTGGAGAGGCTCTCTACCAGGGATGTCTTCGTCCTTGGCGGGCGCTCTTACGAGTACGTGCGCACCAAGGGCATGAAGGTATTCGTCCGCGAAGCCACCGGTCGCAAGCCGACGGTGCCATCCTGGAGTGGAGAGATGCTGCCCCGCTCTTTTGATCTGAGCATGGGCGTGGCGACCTTCCGCGGTGAGCTCAAGAAGCGCCTGGAGAAGGGAGAAGACGAAAAGATCATTCTTGATTGGCTGGGCTCCTTTGGCATTGACCAGGGCTCTGCCCGCTCCATCCTTTCCTACTTCCAGGAGCAGCGGGCCTCATGCGGTTTCATCCCCCACGATCGAGAACTGGCCATCGAGGGCTACATCGATATGTCGGGCAACTACAACCTGGTGTTTCACTTTCCCTTTGGCCGCAGGGTAAACGACGCCCTTTCCCGCGCCTATGCCTTCGTTCTCACGCAGAAGATGGGCTGCAACGTCTCGGTGTCGGTGACCGATGACTCATTCATGATAACTTCTCCCAAGCGCATCGAGATCAATGGCGTCGAGAAGGTCCTCACCAGCAAGATGCTTGAACCGGTGCTAATGCGCGCCGTCAAGGACAGTGAACTGTTCAAGCAGAGGTTCCGCCACACCGCCGCCCGTTCCTTCATGATCCTGCGAAATTACAAGGGCCGCAGGGTATCGGTGGGACGGCAGCGGGTCCGCTCCAGTTACCTGCTGGAGGCGCTGGGTGGGCTCAAGGGCGTCCCCGTCATCGACGAGACCTATCGGGAGATCATGGAAGACGTTATGGATCTCAAGAATGCCCAGGACGTGCTAAGGAAGATCGAGACTGGTGAGGTGGAGGTCCGTCCGATGGATTACGTCTCCACCCCATCGCCATTTGCCCACAACGCCATACTTTCCGGTGTCAGCGACATGGTTCTCATGGAAGACCGCGGCGCGCTGCTTCGGGAGCTTCACCGCAGGGTGCTCAGCAAGGTCATGGGCGCCGAGATCTCAGAATTCGAATTCTCCGAGGACAAGGTGCTCCCTTACTTCCGGCAGCGCATCGGCCTGGCCGCCACCAAGGATGACATCCTCGCCCTTCTGCGTCGGGCGGGGCCTCTGCGCGTGCTAAAGGAGAAAGGCCGCTCAATTTATCCCTACACCGTGGCCGACCGGGCATCGGTGGACCAGTGGGCCGTCGAGCTGCTGGAGGAGGGCGCGATCGCCTCGGTGTACATCGATGATGCGTACTTCGTTCCCGCCGAGGACCTTGACACCTATCTGACCGTGCTGGCTCGACCGCGTACACTCACCAAGGATGAGCATCGAGCGATGGAGCTGCTGAAGGAGCCACACACTCCTGCTGGCCTCGCCACCGCCTTGGGGCTTCCCCGCGACAAGGTCCACCCTTCTCTCCGGCGACTGGAGGCGACCGGCCTGGTTGGCCGGATCGGATATCAGGAAGGCAAGTGGCTGTACCAGGCAAGGGACTTCGAACCTCGCCCGCGGGAGGGAGCCCTGGATGAGGTTCTGCTCCGCTACCTGGAGTGTTTCGCTCCCGCCGCCGCCGAGGAGGCCGCCTTCGCCCTCGGACTGAATGAGGAAGAGGTCCGCCAGGCACTCGATGGCCTGACTCATGAGGGCATGGTGGCCAGGGGTCGCTACCTGGTCTCAAAGCATGAGCAATATATGCTCAAGAGGGACTATCTGCGCCTCAAGACCGATGACCTTCAGGCCTATGATCACTTCACCGTGGACTCCTACCGCCGTTCCAAGCAGGATGGGCCGTTCGAGGACCTCGACGCGTTGTTCGAATACTATGGGGATATAGGATCTCCACTGGACGTCTTCTATCGGGTGAAGGGCTTCCGGCTACAGGAATGGGAGAACATGCGCCGCTCCGGAAGACTCCTCCTGGGAAGGTTCCTCCATGGCCGTGTACGCTATGTGCGTGCCGAGGACGCTCCCCATTATGTGGCCGCATACCGCGACGGCCCCATGCAGCCGCTCGACAAGAGAGTCCTGGATATCATCCGAGGCAGCGAAGAGGGAGTCTCATTGCGTCAGCTGGCAGATTCCACTGGGCTGCCAAAGGGAGAGCTCAAGGACAGCGTGGATAGACTGGATCGAAACATGTATCTGGTCCGCCGCTACGAGGAGGGAGAGGATTGGACCTCTGAGAACTTCTACCTGGCCTATGATGCCCCACCGGTGGAAGGCGATCCGCGGGTCCGCATCGTGGAACGCTTTCTGCGCGCCTATGGGCCAGTGCCAGTATATGCCATCGCCTCGGCGACACGGTTCCCCGCTGCCGACGTTGTGAGAATACTCAACGATATTGGCGCCGAGACGATCGTCGTGGGGGAGTCTAGGGAGGAGATGTACCTCTTCCCGGATGAGCTGCCTGACCTGGCCGGGAGGCAATGTGCTAGTGAGGGTGTGAGGATAGTCTCCCTCCAGGATCCGGGCGTGCAGAGCATGTGGGCATCGATCGCCTCCCGTTATGGCGACCGCCGCATCTACCCAATCGTCAACGGGGGCAGACTGGTCGGCGCCATAGAGAAGTGGAACATGAGCGGATGTGTGGAGATTCGAGAGCTGGATCTTGAGGACCCCTCTCTGTTGCCCCAGGCCCTTGACGCATTGGACGAGTTCATGCGCTTCCACGCCATGATGGGCTATGAACTGGTCCGCATGCGGGAGATCCTGGGCTATTCGCCGGAGAATCTCCCGGAGGAGCATGCCCAGATACTCCTGGATCATGGCTACATCCGCATTGGGGATATGTACGTCAAGGGCAACATGGTGTATGAACACCATCCCTGGGAAGATGTTCTTGAGTATATTCTGTTCAAGCAGCACATAGGAACTCATAATCACTTTCCCAATGTGAGGGAGGCGGCCGAGGCCATGGGGGGACTGCGCTCCGACGCCGCCGCATCGCTGCGCTGCAAGATGCGCATCCCGCTGAAGAACATGTTTGAAATGGGCTTCCTGGTAAAGGTGCAGGCCATACCAAGCTATGTTACCTACACCAACTCCGATTTCGCTGCGTTATGCAGGCGGGCCAAGAACCGTCCCATCACCGAGGAAATGGCCACGATCATGAGAATGGTGCGGGAAAGCAGGCCAATGTCCCGCAAGCAACTGTTCAATCGTTCCCCCTTCGGCCAGCGAGCCACCCGCGATGCCCTGAAGGAACTGAACAATGGTACCCTCATCCACATCAATCAGAATAGGCGCGTTTGCCTGGTCCCTGAGCTAGATATGAGCGTCTGGGAGGCCAGGAAGGAAGTGGTCCGACATCTATTCCGCAACTATGGTCTGTTCACCGCCGAAAATCTCCAGCGCTACATGAAATATGAGCTGCCAATGAAGGACATCCGGAGCATCCTGGCAGAGCTGGAGGAGGAAGGCTTCCTGGTCAAGGGGTTCCTCCTGGATGGTGACGAATCTGTCTACTGGATTCTTGCCGAGGATGTCGGCCAGATCGGACAGGTGAGCGTGGAGGAACAATTCATCCTCAGTCCCGATGACAACCTCCACAGCTATCTGCAGCCCTGGGTCAAGCAGCTCCTTGGCGGCAGCTACTACAGCCTCATCATGGATGGGCCGCGTATGCTCGGCTCCTTCCGTGGACGCATCAAGCCCAAAGATACGGAGGTTGAGGAGTTCCGCGGGGGCGCCGAGGCCAGGAGTGTGCTGGGCAAGCATCTGCGCTCTCTTGGACTGACTCTCCGGATGCCTTCCCTGGATAACGAGATCCCTGACTGGGAGGTCCAGGCCTTCTATGAGAAGACTCACCCTGGAGAGGTGTAGAGGACGACCAAAAGGATCTCATCTTCCCGGGCATGGGAGGGGGGTCGTTTCGCCTTCATAACGGCCGTCAACGCAGTTGCCACTGGCTCAAATATTATCGAGCCCAGAAGCCCGACTAAAAATATAACTAGAATTAAATATTGTTAAGTTGTTACTACTGTTAATGAAGATCCCCTGCGAACTCATCGTTTGGTATATTCTTCCCTCCATCCGTAGGGAACTGGCCAAGGAGTTGGTGCATAATCATAAGCTCACTCAGGCCGAGGTCGCAAGGCGTTTTGGAGTCACCGATGCGGCCATATCTCAGTATTTAAAATCCAAACGGGGGATCAATAAGGAGCTGGAGAACAGCGGCAAATATGGGGAGTTCAAGGCCGAGGTGGAGCGGGCGGCCCAGCGCATCATGGATGGCTCCGACATAGTCACCGAGACCTGTCGGGTGTGTGAGATGATCAAGCGCAGTGGCATGCTGGTCAGGATCTACGAGATCCACACTGGACTCGAGGCTCCTCAATGCGTGTGTCCAGAGGGCACATCGTAAGTTCCCGTCTTCGGGTACGATCCTCGGCCATGTAAAGATATTCTTGAGCGTAGCCAGCATAGCGGCCGAAATAGCGGCGGGCGCAGGCCGAGACATTGCGGTAACTCCCTGTTATGCCATAGTTCTCCCGCATGGCCCGGGCAATACGCACGTCCACCGGGAACGCTTCCAGATGCTCGAGGGAGAATAGGGCAATGCAGTCGGCGACCTTGTTGCCTATGCCCTTCACCTGCTTGAGATACTTCACCGCCCCCGCATAGTCCTTGGCAGTCAGCTCGTGAAGATCGAACTCCCCGCTGTATACCATGCTGGCGTACTGGCGGATCCAGTCGGCGCGATAGCCCAGTCTGCAGCACGCGATATCGGTCTCCCCCTCCAGGATCTCCTCGGGGGTGGGGAAGGCATAAACTCCCTCATCGATCTCACGACCATAGGCGCGGCACAATGATCCGATCATCTTTTTGATGCGCGGCACGTTCGAGTTTGAGGCCAAGATGTATGAGGCCGAACACTCCCAGACGTCCTGCCGAATAAGTCTAAGGCCGCGGAACTGCTCGATCCTGGGTATGATACACTCATCCAGTGCAATATCTTCATAGATGGCCTCCAGGTCATCGTCAAGGCGAAAATAATGTCGCAGGCGCTCCTCCGAGATGCCATCTGCCATGATCTCATCGCCATTCTGCCGTACCCGCACCGCCCTGTCCCTGATAACTCCGTGCCACCACTCGTCATGTTTGCTCCAGCGAAATACCTGCCCGCTCTCCAGAGTGTGGTCGAGGTGGAAAAGTGGAGCCCTCATTCTTTCTTCCTGGCCACGAACACCATGTTCTCGCTGGTGGGTGTGAATGCCTTCCTGTGATAGTCGCTGTAGGTATCGACGACCTCAAAGCCCGCGCGCGCAAGCATTTCCAGCGCCTCTCGGTAGAACAGATAACGCAGTGTGAATACCGAGGTCACACGACGCACTGGTCTATCCTGCCGTGAGATATCGAAGAAGTAGGTCACGGTGGTTCG
>JAAYQQ010000053.1 GCA_012519255.1 Methanobacteriota archaeon
GTCTATGTCGGCGCACTGGGTGCCGTGTTCGCGGACGGCGGCGAGCTTTCTTTCCATAACATTAGATACCGGCACCACCAGGTTGGGCATCAGCGTCCCCCACACCTCATACATGATTATATCGGGGCCTGTCCCCGTGCGTCGCAGCGCTTCGGCACATGCCTGGAATGTGCGCAGGTGATGGTCATGATTCTCAAATGGAGAAGGTATGAATACTCCATCATAGCGCTTCCCCAGCTCCCTGACCACTATGTCGGTGGCCTCTCTGGCGGAGGGGAAGTCATCTTCTCTCAGCATATGATCGGTGACACCCATGCGGTCGAGGGCCCGATGGATCTCTTCCAGGCGGGCCTTCCGGGTGAAGTTTCCTTCCTGAATTGATAGATAGATCACACGAACCTTCTTCCCGGCGTCCAGTAGCTTGAGGATGGTCCCTCCGCACCCTACCGCATCATCATCAGGATGCGGGCAGACCACCAGAAAAAGTTCCCCCGGGGGCAGCTCCATGACCTTGGGACTCCACGCCGTGCCCTCTAGTCGAGATGGCACGGATAGCCTGTTCCTAAGCTTCTCGATAATGAGCCTTAACTCCAACGTCGCGCTGCCCCGAACACCCACAAGGAATAATAATCGAGCCCTGCCCTAATTAATGTTACATCAACGGGGCAGGGAAGTGAAGATAGCACTATTATCGATGTACAGGTTCGAAGAGGTCCGCGGAGGCACCGAGATATTTATCGAACACCTGCGCAAGGCGTTCCCCGACCTCCAGGTCATCACCTACTCTTCGGTCGAGAGGAAAAGGGACCTGGACCTTTCCCGACTCAGTCTGGAGGAGGCAAAGAAGGGATTTGCCATCAGTCGTCGATTCCTGGAGCTTCACCGCGAGGAGCCATTCGACCTGGTCATTGCCAACTCAACCGCCGGATGGTACCTCAGCATGGCCAGGCCAGATATACCCATGGTCAACATCTACCACTTCACGCTCAGGGGGCTGGCCAGTGAGGTGCTTAGAGGCACGCCGGGCTATTTTCCCTCCAGGTACCTCGCCTCGTTGTTCGAGAAGGTGACCTCTCTTGGAAAGATCAATGTGGCCGTGTCCCCCAAGGTCGCAAGAGAGATGTGGGATCTCTACCGCATAAGGTCGAGAGTGATCGAGAATGGGGTCCCGCTAGATCTGTTCAGACCAACACCCATGGAGGAAGCCAGGGAAGCCATCGGCCTGCGTTGGAACGGCCCCGTGGCCCTATTTGTCGGCCGGGCCGATCACACCAAGGGAGTAGACATTCTAATGAAGGTAGCGAGGCAACGGCCAGACATTCGATTTCTATGTGTGACCTCCTCGCCTTTCGAGAACGACTGCCTGGAGGTCCGGCGCAACGTGCCTTACCAGCGCATGCCATTGTACTACTCCGCAGCCGACCTCCTGCTCTTCCCCTCCCGTTATGAATCTGTCGGCTACACTGCCCTGGAAGCGATGGCCTGCGATCTCCCCGTGGTGGCGTCCAGGACGGGAGTGTTCGAGGATATGACTGAGGGAGGCATTGGAAGAATTGTGTCTTCATGGGATGCCGATGACTACCTGGTAGCGATCGATCAGGTCCTCGGCGGGCCCCCATTGCATCCGCGTTCGGCAGTGAGCGCGCGCTACTCCATGGAGAGATTTGTAGAGGATTATCGCGCCATGGTAAAGGAGGCAGTGACGAGCTATCGGATAGACAGGGGAGGGGGCGCGCCTTCTCCGCTTCCCCGTCGGTGATACGGCCTTCGCAGCGACCAAAGAGCATACTTCCGCGATGGGAGTGAAAATAGACCCCCATATCATCGTTTTCTGTGATAATCAGCCCTGATATCCTAGGAAAAGTACTTTTATAAGATGTAACCCGAACGGGGGCCGTACGAGGGCTGGGATACCTCTCATTGAGGGAACCTCGCCCCCGCAACAGTGCGAAGAGCTCTGTTCCCGCCGTATCCAGGCGGGTACTGGCTCGGAGGCGTCAGGAGGCGCCTTGCCGGGCCATGGCCGTCCTTCGGCCATGAAGAAGGGATGGGATGCCCTTGAAAAACCATAAGAACAGCTACGCTGCCGTCTGGACGCCGGCCTCCTCCGGGGGGCCGCGCCCGGACGCAGCGTCAAAGGAAGAGGTGCGCGCATGAGGCCCAGCCGGCTTGGCCGGCTCAAGGCCACGGTGGTCCGACCGGCCACTCTGGTACTTGTGCTTGGGCTCCTCATGACAATGGCCGTACCCATGTATCTGCTCAACGAACCTGCCCCTTACCAAGGGGTCATCAGCGATGGGCTGGGTGATAATGTCGATCTGGCCACTCCATCTGGCGATGGGGGGACCAGCCCGCCCACAGATGCCCATGAGGACTTTGAGCTGGGAGTAGGCTCCGACCGCCTGGAAGTGGATGTCACCTCTACTTCCTGCGAGATCCGCACCGATGAGTATTCCATCCTAGTGACTCAGGACGGCGATTTCGTCGACTATACCATCCATCCATACTTCACGGATGATGTTATCCGCTACCGCAGGGTAAATCCCAATGTGGCAGCGGAAGGTACCGTCGATGAAAATGGTAACGACCTTAACTGGGTTTCCATGAAAATCTCCGACCACGGCCAGGATGGGAACAAGGTCTGGTTCATGGAATCGTGCCCGCAGTTCAGCATGCGGCAGGAGTTTACCATCTTCCGCGACTACTTCGAACTGGACACCACTTACATACCTGGAGAAAGTAACGCTGTGGTCAGCTACTTCGTTGGTCTGTACGATGAGAACAATGGCATGATAGACCTGTTCTCCGACGGCAAGGTCCACAGATACGTTCCTGGATTCGATGAGAAACGTCCGTCGACGCATGGCATCGGCGGATGGTATCCCTCATTCGAGATGTTCGCGCCATCCTTTGATCTGAGAACTCCCAACGGAGATCTTGGTCTGGAATGGGGCTACAATGAAGAGGAGGCGTACCTCTGGGCACCAATATGGATGAAGGATTTCGGCGGAGGCGGTCCTTCTACCTTCTGTCTCAAGTTCTCATCCAAGAGCTCGGTGCTCCCCGACCCTGCCAGGGGAGAGGAGACCGCCTATCACATGTTCGTACGACCGTACAAGCACACCGACGGCAACCCCATCGGTCACAACTACGGCTACGCCAAGTGGGTGGCCCACAAGATCGCGGAGGAGTGGACCGTGCACAACACGCCCATCTTCCCGCTGACCCTGAACAACATAGCTACCTGGGACGATGATCTTCGGAACTGGGTAGAGGCAAGCCAGATCACCGTGGCCTCTCAATCCAACAATCCGGACCAGATCAACTGGCACTATAAGTCCGCCCAGCTGATGATTCCTCATGATGGCACCATGCCCACGGAATGGCAGCTGCACGACGCCCCGGGCCAGCAGATGTACTCGCCATCGGGATACCGTATCGCCAGCGCGGCGAGCGCAGCATACCGGGACCACCTCATCAATGGTGATCCATACAATGATTGGTGGTGGTCTTCCGACGGCGTGTTCTGGGATGAGATAAATGTGGTGAACGGATACAACCAGATCCGGAACGACTACAACTACAAGGACGAGTTCGTCTACACCGGCTTCCTGCGACTGGTGGAGGAGACATATGATTCGGGCAAGTTTGACTACACGGTCACCAACCCGTTCACGGCGCTGCTCCACCTGGCCATGGTGTCGGACCTCAGCCTCATCGAGGGGTATGAAGCGGTGCCCATGTACAACAATGACCTCAAGGCCCACACCGCCTCTGTAATGAACTTCGTCAACAACATGCCTTCCGAGCTGCGGCCGCGCATCAGCGTGGATCAGAACTACGATGCATATACCGATCAGCAGGCGGTGTACTCGGTTCTGTTCGGCGCGGCCAAGTATGGGTTTTATCCCAACCTGCGCTGCTACGATCCTGGCTCGGCGCAGCTGCACAACCTGCAGATGGCGGAGGCCATGTTCCTGGCCATGGGGGCGGATCGTCACTCCGACCCCGAGTTCTGGCCGGCCACCCTGGATCTGGGGAATGACGGAAATAGCATCGTCACCGGCCGACCGATGGTCGTCCTCACTGGAGAGGGTACGCCGACCATTGAGTTCATCGGCCAGGCCGAGCGGTACTCCCTGACCAATCTATGGTCTTCAGAGAGGAGTTTTACCGTGGTCCTCCCCACCCCTGGACTCTATGAGGTCGATGGGCTGGTCCAGAACGGAGAGGTCAAATACACTGCTGACGGGAAAGCCATACTCACTGGCACCATCGCCGCCGAGGGTACAGGTCACATCATAAAGAGGAGCGATGTGGCCGCCTCGCACTCCGGCGATGGTGAGGCTTTCATTAAGGCAGAGAGCGTGGGCGCAGCCTCTCTCGAGGTGCTCGTCCGCGCCACCGGCGGAGAGACCGCCCTCACGTTAAGCGGTCTCTCCCCCAACCGCAACTACGAGGTGCTCAGTGACGGGACCAGGGTCGCCCTGGTTCGCACCGATGACAGCGGTCAGGCCACATTCGTCCGAGCCTACGGCGCCACGGAAGAGCGCATCACCGTCGCCGAGGCCGGCGAGGCCATTCTACCAGAGATCATAGGCGCCATTCCGTCCAATGGTTCGGAGGGCGCCCCCATCAACACCAACATCACCATTACATTCAACAAACCGGTGGACCGTGCCTCATTCGAAGCCGCGTTCTCCGTCAGCGGAGCAGAGGATGTTGAGGGCGCATTCACATGGTCAGAAAGTGGAGATAGGGTCATTTTCACCCCTATTCGTCCGCTTTCCTACGATGCGGAATATGTCATCGAGGCGAGCGAGGTGGTCGACCTTGATGGCAGCGTCAGCACCGGGTTATATCGTTCCACCTTCCGCACAGGATCATCCGCGACGGGGTTCGAACTGACTGGCCAGGTTAGGGATGGTGCCGGCATCCCCATAGAGGGCGCGGCAGTAACGCTTGAGGGCAGGGGGAACAGCACCACCGATGATGTCGGCAGATTTTCCTTCACTGGCCTGAACGTGGGGAACCACACGCTAGAGGTGAGATACGACGGCTTCGCCGCCACCGCAATACCTGTCGAGATCGCGGACCAGGATGCATTTGTCGACCTGACCATGGAGCGGCTCCCTCAGCCACTCACATCGGCGACGGTGCGGCACGCGATCCACGATCTAGAGCCCCCCATTGCATTGGTAATTTCCGCGGCGCTGCTGTTCGGCCTGGTGACCACCGGGCGAGCTGACAGGGGCGTAGATATCATTGGTCAGAGGCTTGAGAGGCTGGCCCAGGCACTGCAGCGGCTCAGGAGGACCTAGAACGAAGGAGGCGGGCGTCCCGCCAGCCCTGCAGCAGGCCAAACGCCTCCGATACCACGCCCACATAGGTCAGGAATTTGGGCGTCTGAGGATTCTTGCGCATCTTCTCTCCCGGACTCTCGGTGGCAAGGGTCCGCCGGAGGATAAATGCGTTCACCCGGTTGCCGCAGTAACGGATGAAGGGCACTTCCCTGCCAAAGTGCTTCCTGACCAGATAGGAGTTGTTGCGACCCCATAGATAGCGCAGGCGGAGGTACCACCTCAGCATGTCTTGACGATACGATCCCTCGCACCATTCATGCCATACCACTGCATCTTCCTGATAGGCTATGTGAAAGCCCTGATGGAGGATGCTCAGACAGGCATCGGTCTCATCCTGGTGATATTTGAAGTATGGATCAAAGCCCCCTACCGCGGAGAGGGGGCGGCGCCGGAAGGACATGTTGCAGCCCACCATCACCGGATAGAGGCCCTCAATGCACTCATTACGCGACTCGTCGAACCACAGGCCTTCGGTGGATACCGCGTTGCGGCCCATGGAAAGACGGCCATCCATATGATGTACAGGGCCGCCCACCCCTCCGACCATCTCGTCGACGTAGCCCTCCAGGATGGCTTTTAGCCATCCCGGCTGGGCGATGGCGTCGTCATCGATGAAGCATACGATATCTCCGCTAGCCGTCCCCAGGCCCAGGTTGCGGGCGGAAGATATTCCATCCAGCCTGACCTGGCGAACCAAGATGATCTCGCCCTCCTCTTCCATCTCCTCGAGCAACTCTCTTGTACCATCGGTGGAGGGCCCGTCCACCACGATGATCTCATCGGGCCGAGGTTCCTGAGCAAGCAATGAATTGAGGCAATGGGGAAGCCATTTGGCACGATTGAAGGTACACACCACTACCGATGCCCTCATCCCCTCACCGCCGTCTGGAGGTCAGGATGCTCTATCCAGCCTCGTCCCCCACCCATGTCCATCTTCCCCTTACATCTCATGGACCTGATTTATTAGAGGTGCAGATATTTGTATTTCATGCAAGGCCCCACAGCTCCAACACCAACGCGGCCAATGAAATGAAATATAGGCGGTGGAGGCCCTGCGCCCTGCATATACCGCAGAGGCATGATGCGCACGGCAGGGAGGAGATTGCTCGCTCTCTTCCCAGAATGGTTATCGCCGATCAGCTCACGGTGATGGGGAGCCACGCCTCCATCGACTCCGTGCCTTCCGGCCCCACCAACCGGAGTAGGACTGTCCATTGGCCAGGCGTGGTGATGACTATGGAAAGAGTCCTTTCGAACTGCCCCTCATCGGCCAGGGTGAATGAAGTGCTCCAGCCATATCCAGGGCTTAGCGGCACCGGCTGACCCGGATCAAAGGTATAGTATGTCGATGCCTGACCCAGTGAAATGTAGAGTGTATAGTCGGCCGGCTTGCCCAGATGATTGACCGCAGTCACCCTGATCATACCCTGCTGCCCAGTCACCAGATAGCTTGGAAGATGTTCCAGCTGGCCGTCGGCGCCGGCAATGTATAGTTCAGAATACGGTTGCCCGGCCCTATCTGCCTGCAGGGCGGTAATGCCTACCACTCCCAGCAGCACGATGGAGGCGACAATGAGTGCCATCACTCCCTTCTCCGCTCTGCTGAACGGCCGTTTCTCAAGGGAGGGGAGCTCAATGCTGAATTGATCGCCGGGAGGGAGCCGGGAACGCCGGTATAACGCCACGACGGAGGCGGTGAAGGTTATGACGATGAGTACCAGGCTTACGCTGAGAGATGTGAGGTCCCACAGCCCCCGGGTCATGATGGTGGTGACCAGCGCCACTGCGGTGGCGCTCAGTCCCACTGCCAGGGCGGAGCGTTCCAGCATGGAAATATTGAATATCCGCTCCTCCCGACGGAACATGAAAGACTGGGCCAGGATCTCCCGGCGGCCGGGCAGGAGAGCGGCAACGATGGCATAACCGGGGCAGAAGAATACCGCGGCGAAGCCGAAGATCCAGGAGAGTGGCGATGAGGGAAAGTATACGGGGAGCAGGGCAGCCACAGCCACGACCGCACACACCAGAATGAGATCAAGGGGCCGCCTGGGACCGGCCAACACCCTGTTGGATCTAGCCATCCTTCACCCCCCTGCGATTCTCGCGAGAGGATGGAGGGTGGACGGTCGGCGAGTCTATGATGCGATCCAGCAGATCGTTCAGTCTCGGCCCCATCTTCTCCCAGCAATACTGTTCCTCCACCAGCTGCCGCCCTTCCCTTTCCAGCCGACCTCTCAGCTCTGCATCACTGAGAAGCCGGATGACCTGCTCGGCGAAATGAGAAGGATCTCGCCCCACCAGGCAGTTGTAACCATCGGCGAGCTCTGGAATCCCTTCCAGGGCAAGCGGGCTTACCACCGTTGCCCTGCCGGCAGAGAGCATGTCAATAACCTTGGTCAGGATCCCCACTCCCTTCCAGATGGGGGCAATGCATACGTCGGCAGCAGATAGCCACACTCCAAGGTCCGGCACGAAGCCGAGCATATGCACCCCCTCGGGCGGCGCCATTCCAAGTTCCCCGCTGCCTGCCAGGAAGGCGACTGCGCCGGGCACCTGGGCTCGTACCGCCGGCATCATATCCTCTATGATATATTGCGCCGATTCCAGGTTGGGGCGATAATTCAGTGTCCCGAAGAATAATATCATCGGAGTATCCAGCGGGATGCCCAGCCTGCTCCGGGCCTCCTCTCGCGGGAGCAATGCGGGGTCGAGCATGGAAAGATCGGCACAGGTAGGGATGACCTCGAACTTGTCACCGGGGAATCCCATCTCTCCATATACCTCTCGCTCTCGTTCCGAGACCACCAGCACAGCGGTGGCGAGGCGGTGGAGCAGTCGTTCCAGAAACATGTTGGCACGGAAGAACAGGGGAGATTTGTTCAGGGCGGTGGAAAGGTCCCTGATATTGGAGTGAATGTCCCACACCAGCGGGATGCCCCTGATGCGAGCGGCCATGCCGCCTGCCAGGGAGAAGTAGCTCCCCTCGGCAAATATCAGGGACACATCCTCTCGCCTGGCCGCCCGCAGCGTGGTCAAAAAGATGTTAAATTCATCCAGCGTGAACAGTAGATAGCGGGCGGTGCGGTCCACCTTCTGATCGTACACCGTCTGGTTTAACCGCCCGGGACGCACCGGCACCACCGGATACCACTGAGATATTAGGTGGAGAAGTTTGGGGGTCCGCTCGGTATTGGAGGGATCGACCTCATCCCATGGCAGGAAGATCACCTTGGGTGAGCTCATTCTACGCCCCCATATATCTCAACCAGTCGATCGGCGGCAACCTCGTGATCGAAGTCTCGCAGGGCCAGCTCGCGGGCCTCCCGCCCCAGGATATCCAGCCTCACGGGATTCTCCAGCAGGGCGATGATGTCGGCAGCCATATCATCAGGGTCCTTTCTGATCATTACTCCAGCCCCCTGCTCCACAATATCTGTGCGCAGGCCCCTTCCAAAGGCGGTGGCCACGGGGATGCCGCAAGAGATCGCCTCTATGGCAGTGAAGGGGAATAGGTCAACGCGGCTGGCCACCGCAAGCAGGTCGGCGCAGTTGTACAGAAGGGCCATGTCCTTGCGGTCCAGGATCTCGGAGATCACCATGACATTGTCCTGCAGACCCATGGCATTCACCATGTGCCGCAGGTTGGCCTCCTCTGGCCCCGTCCCCTTGATGATGAGCAGGGCATCGGGATCGCTGCTGCGGACGCGGCACATTGCCCGCACCAGGGTGTCCATGCCCTTGTTGGTGTGAAGCCGGCCAATTGATAGAATGATATTGCGGTCCTCCTCCAGATCGAAGCGCTGCCTTGACTCGGCCTTATTCATGGGCCGGAAGAGCATGGTGTCAACACCGGAATGGACCACTGGCGCCATCTTGTTCTCCGCCATGCCGCTCTCCACCAGATGGCGGTGGGCGGAGCGGGAACGGGGAATTATGGCGGCGCATCCCTCTGCGATCTTCTTGCCAAGGGAAGAGTAGAATCGCCGCTGCCACCACCCCGCTGGACCGCGCATCAGCACGTCCAGTTCCTGCCAAATGTACATTTTTGTTTCTGGACGGCGGGTGGCCGACCAGGTCAGGCAAGTCCCCAGCTGGAACACCTCCCCTGACTGCACCACATCCAGGTCCGCCTGGCGGAGCCGCCTGGACAGTGCAGGAGTGAACGGCGCCAGAGAAGGCGGGAACATCCAGGACAGACGGGTGGGGAGGTACTCGATGCGCAGACCTTCCCGGCTGGCAGACCTGCGCGGGCGGTAGGCATCGGAGATGAAGATGGTGACGTCATGTCCACGGGCATTCAGCCGACGGCCCATCTCCACAATATTGAGATCGGAATCGTCTCCCATCGTCAGCCTGGCGTTGAGTATGCTGCCATCCGCCTGCAGGTCAGCAGTCTTGGTGATGAGGTTGACAAGACCTATCTTCATCTTACCGCCCCCGGCTGAAAATGACGTGGTAATCACCGTTGTCGTAGACTCGATAGTGAGAGGCAGCCTGGCCCTCATAGAAGGAGTACATGTAATAGATGCCCCACTGGCGGTACCAAAGCTCAGAAGTATGGTCGAACATGTATGCTCCACGACCAAAATATATGGTCAGATTGTCGATGCTGTCCGCCCGCGCTTCACTTCCGTAGGCTGTGTTGTATTTGATGCGGGTGTAGCCCTCCGGTACGTCTGACCATACATCATAGGGATAATAGCCGCCCACAACATAGGTCTCTGGGCCCATTTGCGCAAGATAATCAGACGCGGCGATGCTTCTCTCACTGGAGACATACAGGCTCTCCTGGTAGAACGCCGTGGAAGCGACAGCCACCACTATCAGCACGGCCACCACGGTCAATACTGGCCGGATGTAGCGATGGACCCGGCCGATGAGGAGGGGGACAAAGATAATGGGGGCGATCAGCATGATATATAGAAGCCCCCGGTCGTAAAGCTGGCCATTGAAGAATAGGGTATCCAGCGGCACGATGATGAATGGGACGATGAATAGGGCAAGGATGTTCTTGGGAATGGGGGCAGGGGAGCGCTTCCTGGTAAAGAGATAGAGCAGCATGGCGAGCAGGGCCGCTCCGACGAATAGCGCCACCGCCAACAGTCGGATCTGCGAATACTCCGGGCCCAGCACGTTCTCCGGAGAGGTTCGCATGGTCACCTGCTGGACCATTGTCTGACCGGCATACATGATGTAGCTCAGGCGGAGCATGATGAATTCGAACAGATCATGTGAGAAGGATGCCGAACCGGTGATAAGCCAGCCTAACCAGATGAGGAGAAAGGCGCCTATCGGCCAGGGACGATCCCACCGGATGGGGCGGTGGCGCGCCACCACCATGCGATATATCCTGCCAACGACCTCCTTCAGCAGGATGGCCCCCAGCACGAATACCAGGGTGGTGGGATGCGCCAGCACAATGAATGTGAATAGGCCAATGGCGGCGAGGCGCCAGGCAATGCCTTCCCGTTCCAGGCACACGAAGATCAGCAGACCCGCTGCCAGGCCAAGCGACTGGGGAGAGAAGTTGAACTGCAGCCATACATTGGCGAAGGCGGCGATGAGGAAGGCCAGTCGATAATCCGCCCCGGGCACATAGGTACGGACGAAAAGATAGATGGCGGCCACGGTAAGCAGGGCTGCGAAGAGGGGGTAGAACTGCAGGAACAGCAGGGCTGGCGGATCGGATAGAACGGCATACGATGCAGCCAGTACGAAGAAGCCCGGGTAATTGTAGGCATAAGAGAACTCCGGGTCGGTGGGCATGGTCCCGCCGCGGGCGATCTCCAATGAAGAATAGTAGTGCATGGTGGAGTCCCACGTGGAGGGAAAGCCCTCGAACAGACTGGGCGCCCCCCACAGGGCCAGGAACACCAGGGCCGACTGAACAAAGAAAAGACGTTCACTGCCGTGACGGAATCCCAGGCCCAGCGATAGGAGCATTATGCCCATGCCCGCCCAGTAGCCTGGAGGGAGCACGCCCAGCAGGCCGAAGGGAGTGCCGGGAGATATTGTCTGGATGTCGGTGCCGAGAGAGGATATTATCACGATGGCAAAGCCTATCAGCGATAGAAAACAGAGCAAAGATGGACGTATGGCTTGCTCTGACCTCCTCATCTCGACCCCCCTCTCCATTACATTCCCAATTTTATTGCTAACCGCATGCTCTTTAAGGTTTGCTCTGTGCATGCGATCGGCCGCTCACATTCTGGACGCCCTGATAAGGTTCAAATGGAGGAGAGGCGATTCTAATCGGGTGCCGGCAGGTCCGGCGGTGCGAACATGTGGCTCCCAGGACATCTTTCGGTTTCGTTCCTTCTGTGCCTGCCGCTGCTCGTGCAGCTCAGGCGTCAGCGCCTGCTCGCCATCTATTACGTCGGACTGTTCGCCCTTTTGCCAGATTTTATCCATCTGGGCCCTCTCCGCATGTACAGCCATTCCATACTCGGAGTTGCCATCATGCTCATCATCACCCTGGGGGCGCTCTTCATCTCATTCCGCCCTAATCCCCTCTTGCTGGTGAGCGGGGCGGTGGCGGCGTACGGGCATCTTCTCGCCGACCTATACATCGGCTCCATCTACCCCTTCCATCCCTTCTCGGAAGAGTGGTTTCAGCTGCATCAGTTCAACTCCCTATTCAACATCAGGGTCGAGATCGTGCTTTCATCCATCGCCCTCGTGATCCTGGCATTGGCGTTCGGTTTTTCCAGATTGTATCGTTCACGGCGGGAGCTCACTCGATCAGAAAGAGTCAACCTGCTCCTCATTCTGCTACCCTTCCTCGTCATGGTGGTGCTGCAGGGCGCCTATTACCTCTTCATGATGATGCAGAATCCGTGGGATCCGCTGCGGACCGTGTTGCTTCTTTTCTTCCTGATCCCCCTTGTCTTTTCCGTAGCGCTTCTTATCGGGGAGCCGTCCCTGCATGGCTATTGAACCTAACAATCCTCTAGTCTGAGAAACCTTTAAGTAAGGGTGGGTCTAAATTTATTGCCCGCAGATAAGTAAAATTCGCGTATCTGGCTAAACGATTTTCCGCTTAGAAACTCGGATTGGGTGGTTCGAGATAACAACGCTAGGGGTGATAGCATCAGCGCAAGCTATATCCAGGGGGGAGGAAGGAGATGGTGAGAGCCAAGGTAGTGGTAATGTTGCCAGCTCTCAATGAGGAGGAGAGCATCGGCAAGGTCATCGATGACATACCATTCAATGCACTACATGATAGAGGCTACGACACCACTGCCGTGGTGGTCGATGGCAACTCTACCGATCGCACCCTTGACATTGCTCGGGAGAAGGGAGCCAAGGTCATCGTGCAGAGAGGCAGGGGCAAGGGAGCGGGAGTACGGCAGGCATTTGCATTGTGTCATCCTCCCGAGGTCGTACCCGAGGTGCTGGCCCAGACGAGCAGCGTGTGTCAGGCGGTAGAGGATCTCTTCGCCATGTTGGCTACAAAATATCTTGTAATGCTCGACGCAGACGGCACCTACCCGCCCAGGCACATACTTGATATCATCTCCGCCCTGGAGGAGGGGGCGGATGTGGCCATGGGCTCTCGTCTGAGGGGCGATATTAGGGAAGGGGCCATGACCAGGTTGAATTTCTTTGGCAATATCATGCTCAGCAACCTCGCCTCGATGCTTTACCAGCGGCGTTGTACCGACCTATGCACGGGCATGTGGGGATTCAGCGCCAATGCCCTCAACACGCTGGAGCTGGACTCCAGGCACTTCGAGCTGGAGGCGGAGATGTTTGCCGAGTCGGCAAAGAAGGGGCTGCACATTGTCGAGGTACCCATCACATACCTTCCCCGGGAGGGAGAGACAAAACTGGTCCCTCTTAAGGCAGGATTCACCATTCTCAACAAGTTGCTGCAGCGGCGCTTCTACAATGCCGATGGCGCCTGGGAGATGAAAACGACCGACCGGGCAGAGAAGGCACCCGCTCCCCTGTCCTTCCAGTTCCTCTGAGTGGCCCTATGCACGTAGCCATGGTGACGCCGGAGTACATGAGCTGGGGAGGGGTTGGAAGCTATGTCATGCAACTGGCCAGGAATCTGCCCTCCGAGTTCGAAGTGCATATCCTATGCCTGGATAGCGGCCAGAAGAAGCTGGAAGATACCGAGCGAGTGAAGATACACACCTTGGGCACTGCCCGGGACACCTTCATGTATAACAATCAGTTCCAGGTGGCGCTATGGCGCTCCTTCAGGGAGCTGAATGATGCGTACCGCTTTGACCTGGTTCATTCCAACCATGCCCAGATGGCAGATATTTTGTTAAAGGTGCTTGGAAACGAGGTCCCTTCTGTGACCACCGTCCACTCCACCATCGGCTCGCAGCGCATGGGGACAAAGGCATCCGGCCTGCCTCTCGCCCGGCTGGAGTCATCAGAGCGGATGACCATGCTCCTCCTGCCCCTTCTTACCACGGCAGAGCGCCTATACATGCGGAAGTGCGGCTCCCTGATCTTCGTATCCGAATACATCCGAGACTGGTGCGTCCGCACCTTCGGGGTGGAGTGCCCCAACCAGGTAATCCATAATGGAATAGACACCACCATGTTCGGGCCCCGGGACCTCTCGGAGTGCCTACACCACTTTCCCCGGCTGAAGGGTGTGGAGAACATAGTGCTGTTCTCTGGTCGGATGGTTGCCCTCAAGGGTATCGCCACCGCGCTGGAAGCTCAGAGAATGATCGATCCAGCGCTGAAGGCTAACTTTGTCTTCGCCGGCAATGGCTCCCAGGAGCAATGGAGGTCGATGGCTCGCCATTTGGGCCTGGACAGTTCAAGGTGCATCTTCCTGGGACCGGTTCCCTACACCAAGATGCCATACCTATACCCCCTGGCCTCTGCGTTCATCCTGCCCTCATATTCAGAGAGCTTTCCCATGACCATCCTGGAGGCAATGGCTTCCGGGACGCCAGTCATCGCCTCTGCGGTCGGCGGGGTGCCAGAGATCATGGTGAATCATCGGCACGGCCTGCTGGTACCGCCGCGGGAGCCTCGAGCGCTGGCTGAGGCGATAACCTCCGTGTTGTCAGATCATCGATTTGCTCGTTCGCTGTGCATTCGCGCCCGAGACCGGGTGCAGACCAGGTTCAGCGCCACAGTCATGGCCCAACGGACCGCGGAGGTATATCGCCGCACCGCGGAGGAGTATGCATGAAGGTGTTGCTGGTCAACCCGCCCCGGTTCAATGGCATCCCGGTCATAAGAGAAGAGAGATGCGAGATCACCGAGCGGTACTCCGTATTGGAACCATATAGCCTGCTCCAGATCGGAGCGATGTTGCGCCAGCAAGGTGATGAGGTGGCCCTTCTGGACATGAATGGATTCAGTCTCGAGTACGGGGCTCTCGATGCTGCCGTACGCGGCCATCGCCCCGATGCAGTCATGTTCCGCTTCACGCCCACCACCTTCGACTGGGATATGAGGACCGCCGCCACCGTGAAGGCGGTGGACAGTGACATCGTAACCGCAGGGATCTGCTGGACCCTCCACACCATGCCTGAGGCCGTTCTGGGAGAGTCCCCCCATCTAGATTATTACATTCAACAGGAATATGAAGTGACGGCCCCCGCCCTGATAAAGGGATTGAATGAAGGGGCGCCGGAGCAGGTCCAGGGCATCGCCTTTCGCCAGGAGGGAAAGATAATGATGACACCTCCCGCGACGCCGTTGGAGGACTACGATGCGCTGCCTCTCCCCGCCTACGACCTCCTGCCATCATTGGACCCTTACTTCGTCACCGCTCCTGCAGGAAGGCCATATACTATTATGTACACCAGCAAGGGCTGCCCGTTCCGCTGCTCATTCTGCACCGTGGCGGGAACGCCACTGAAGATGCGTTCGGCGGACAGCATCATCAAAGAGCTTACCTTCCTGAAGGAACGCTACCACCTCCGCACCGCTTCCTTCTTCGACGAGACTTTTACCTTCGACCGAAAGCGGGTGGAGGAACTGTGCCGCCGGCTGAACGAGGAAAGGTTGAACATCCAGTGGTACTGCAACACCCGCACCCAGCTGGTGGACCGCGACCTTCTTAGGCTTATGCGGGAAGCGGGCTGCCGGGGAGTGTCCTTCGGCATAGAATCGGGAAGCCAGCGCATCCTCGATTCAGTGGGAAAGAAGACCACCGTGGAACAGGGGCGCCTGGCGGTGAAGTGGGCCAAGGAGGCGCGGCTCAAGACATTCTGCTCCTTCATCCTGGGACTTCCCGGAGAAGATTGGAGCACGGTGCAGGAGACTCTCGATTTCGTCAGGGAGACCCTCCCCACCTCCGCCCAATTCAATGTCGCAGTGCCCTACCCGGGGACCAGGTTCTACGAGCAGGTCCACGGCCAGTCAGAACAGACCATTGACTTCCGCCGCCTCTACCAGGACGAAGCAGTGGTGGGAACTGAGGCCCTCAGCCCTCAGGACCTGGATAGGGCCCGGGAAATGGCATACCGCACACTGTACAGCTCGGGGAGGTGGTGGGGCTCCAACATCATGCACGTTCTGCGGGAGCCGCGAGACCTCAATCTGGCCATTCGCTATGCCCTGAAGATCGCCGACAATTACCTGCTGCATAGGATGAAACACGCTCACTAGGTGAAAAAATGGAAACCAGCTGCATCGTCATGACATCGACATTCTATCCTCCTTTCCACCTTGGAGGGGACGCCGTGCACGTCAAATATCTGGCGGAGGAGCTGGTGCGGCAAGGTCATGAGGTCCATGTGCTGCATAGCCTGGACGCCTATGATCTGAAGTGCAGGGGTCATCGCCCCAGGGCCGCCAGGGGCGAGGTGAGCACGTATCCGGTGGAGACGTCCATGGGGGCAGCCTCTGCGGCGATGGCCTACCTGACCGGAAGCAATCGAGCAGCTCAGCGGGAGCTCAGTCGCCTGGTCTCCCGTGTACGGCCCGACTGGATCCACCATCATAACATATCATTGCTCGGCCATGAGATACTGGGCATTGGCAGGGCGCCCAAGCTTTACACCGCTCACGACCACTGGCTGATCTGTCCGCGCAACGACATGCTTTACCGTGGGAGGGAAGAATGCATGGGTCGAGACTGCGCCGCCTGCCTGATCCTTTCCGGCCGCCCTCCCCAGATGTGGCGGGATCATTCATTCTCCAGGAACCTGGAAGAGATCGGCCAGACCATCGCCCCATCACATTACATGGCCGGGATGCTGCTGGAATACCTGGGCCTCCGCTCGGAGGTGTTGCCCAACTTCGCCCCCCGTCCAGAGATCGCTCGGCCAGGGCCGACCACGCCGCACTTCGTCTTCGCGGGGGTCCTGGAGAAGCATAAGGGACTGGACATTCTACTGCGCGCCTACATCGCCTCGGGTGTGGAGGCGGAGCTCCATGTCCTGGGCCGGGGGAGTTTGGAACAACAGGTGGACGCATGCGCCTCTCAGACGGGCGGGAAGGTTCGCAATCGGGGTTTCCTGCAGCGTTCCGAGGTGCTGAGCGAACTATCCTCTGCCCTGTGTCTCGTAACGCCGTCGAGCTGCAGGGAGAACTCGCCACTGGTCTGCATCGAGGCCCTCTCCCTTGGCGTGCCGCTGCTGGTATCACCAAGAGGAGGGCTGCCAGAGCTTGTGTCGGGGCCATGTGGTCTGGTGGCCGACCTTACGGTAGATGGGTTGGCCTCGGCGTTGCGCATGTTCGAAGAGGAGACGGCGATGAGGAACACCATGGCCGCCAACGCTCGACGGCGCTATGATGAGATGCATGCTCCAGAGAGATACATTGCTCATTATCTTCGTTTGGCCGGGGGGTTATCATGAGGATTGTATTGGTCAATGTCGGCTTCATGCCAAATGAGGCAGAGCTGAAGCCCTCACCGCCCTTTGGCATAATGCAGATGGGCGCCTATCTGCGACAACATGGGCATGAGGTCCATCTTCTAGACTGGTCCGGGGAGGAGCTTGATGCGGCCAGGCGGGCGACGCTGAAAGATCTGCGTCCCGACGTCGTCGGCATCCATGTCAAGATAAGTTCGACCATCCTTCGCGCGCTGGAAGTATCCAGGTGGGCCAGAGAGGAGAATGCCAGGGTCATCTGGGGAGGCCCAGGGCCGACCACGCTGCCCCTGGAGATCCTGGGAAGCGCCCCCATCGATGCTGCGGTGTTGGGAGAGGGTGAAGAAACGGCCGTCGAGCTGCTGGAGGCGATGGAGGAGGGGAGGAAGCTGGACATGGTGCGAGGCATTGCCTTCACAAGGGGCGCGCAGACAATTCGCACCGCCCCACGGCCCCGCATAAAGGACCTCGACAGGCTACCGCTGCCATGGTGGGAGGGGCTGGGAGATCTCACGCGCTATCATATTCCCATGCACGGCCGTAAGGTGCTGCCACTGATCACATCTCGGGGATGCCCCGGCAACTGTGGATTCTGCTATGCGCAGACCATGTGGGGAGGAAAATGGGCCGCGCTCTCTCCGCAGCGGGTACTGGATAATATGGAACATGTCCTGGCCCTTGATCCTGCGGTGGGGGGCTTCATCATCATCGATGATCTCTTTTATGTCATCCCCAAACGGGTCCAGCAGATCTGCCAGGGCATACGGGAGCGTGGACTTGACATTGTGTGGAACTGTGAGGTCCGGGCAGACCTGATCAGCCCAGAGCTATTGCGAATTATGCGCGCAGCAGGGTGTCGCCAGGTCCTCATGGGCGTAGAGACGGGTTCCGACCGCCTCCTTCGTATGGTCAACAAGAGGATCACGGTGGAGACTATCAGGCAGGCTGCACGGGCAATTCACGACGCAGACATGGAACTCTATGCCATGCTTGTGAATGGCCTGCCCACGGAGACCGAGGAAGATGTTAGAGCAACTGAAAGATTGCTCCGGGATATCGAGCCAGAGTATGTAGAGTTCCTTACCTACATGCCTTACCCGAACACCCCTCTATACCCGCAGGCATTGGTCAATGGGTTTGAGCCTCCCCGCACCCTGGAAGGGTGGGGGAGGATGGGCACTCTCGATATTTCATCAGTGGAAGAAAAAGGCATAGTTGGCATTCCAGAGAAAAGGTACCGCGGAATGGCCCGCCGGACCAAACAGCGGGCAGTGATGCGCTCATATGTCCAGGCTGTGAAGAAGGAGCCGTTTACCGCGCCGTCCAGGGGTTTTAAATATCTTCTGCATGGGGGCAGAAAGGGGAAGGGAGGAGATTAGATGAATACCGAGTTGTTAAGAGAGCGGGGCCGAAGTCCCCTACAGGGGGGCGCCACGTTAAATGTACAGACTATCAGTTCGACCGATGAACTGCCTCCCATGCATGCAGAATGGGAGTCGCTGCGCAAGTCCTGCCGCTGCTCCATATTTACCTCCTTCGACTGGGTAATGGAATGGCTAAGGCATTTCGACCATATCGCCTCGCCCTCTATTGTAGTGGTGAGAGAGGAGGGGAGACTTGTGGGGCTCGCCCCCTTCGCGGTCATGGAACACCGGGCCATGGGAATCAAACTGAAGAAGCTCTCCATGATAGGCAACGGCACCAGTGTGGCCGAACTGTATGATCTCGGAGTGATGTGCAGGGACAGACGAGAAGATGTCCTGGGCGCCATCATAGAGGCGATGGAGGGGATAGACTGGAATGTTCTGCATCTAAACGAGCTGCGTGAAGACCCGGTCAACCGGGCCCTCTATGAGAAGATCTCGGAGCGATGGGAGACCGATGATGTTGTCCATATCCCCTGTCCCCGCACCGACCTCCCACTCGAGGGAGACGTCCTGGATGTGGCGTCCTCCCGCACGCGCCGCACCATCAGAAAGACAATTGAACATCTGGAGATGGATAACCGCATAGATTATCGCACCGTCGATCTGCCCGAGGAGGCTGCGGAGGCGGCCTGGATATACGCGCTGCAGCACAGGGAACGGTGGGACGAGAAAGGGGGGAGCATCTTCACCAATGAGAACCTATCCTCCTTCCTCAAGGAAGCCATGAGGGCAACGGTGGAGGAGGGGTGCGGAGTGGTCTATGAGGTGTGGATCGATGGATCATTGGCCTCCCAGATGCTCTGCCTGGAGGACGGCGACCTGATGCGCGCCTACCGCGTGGGTATGAACAATCGCTTCTCCGATCTTTCACCGGGCAACCTGGTCGCATACTACGCCATGAATGAGGCCCAGCATGCTGGATTCGTGCAGTTCGACTTTGGGGCGGGCCCCGAGGAGTTCAAGTATCGACTGGGCGCCAGGGATGTGTATCTTATGCGCATTCAGTCCAAGCGGGGAACCGTTAGGGCGATGGCAAAGATATCTTCCCTTCCAGGGGTGAGGCAGCTGGTAGATCGTTCCGGGGCAAGGGAACAGGTCCTGAGGGCATTCCACCAATAAGGGAGCGATTCACGGGAGCCTGGCTGGCGTGGATGTTCGGGGCGCTGAACATTGCCGCATCAATGATCATGGCGGTGATGCTGGTCTGGCCAGTGCTCATGATCGTGAGACATGGGCTCGTGTTCATGCTCATGAGAATGTGCCCCCTCCTGACCATTGGGATGGTGGTGAGAATGATGAATGTCCTGCTCGTGCGTATGAGTATGACTCAACCATTGGTGACTGTGAGAATGAGAATGCTGTTCGGTCAGTATAAGCCAGACCCCCATGGCCATTAGGATGGTGGCCAGGATCATCGGCCAGGTGAGCGTCTCTCCCAGAAGCACTATGGATATTGCTGCCCCCGCGAACGGTCCAAGACTAAAGAAGGCCCCCGCCCGGGAGGAGCCAAGCCCCTCAAGGGCCCTAATGAACAATACCAGACTGAGCCCATAGCTCAGTGAGCCGAGCAGAATCGCATACAATATGGATGCGCCCAGCGGTATCTGTGCCCCCATAAGAACGGCCAGACTTAGGGAAGTTGTACCCGCGATCAGCCCCTTTATCCGAGCGATCTGCGCAGGATCCTTTCCAGAGATTCGCTGGGTCAGATTGTTGTCGAAACCCCATCCAATCATCGCCAGGATAATAAGTAACGGCCCCGCCAGATCCATCTCGCCCTGGCCAGGATCCCATGCCAGAAAGGAACCGGCCATTGTCATGAGGGCCAGCGCCATCCATAGGCGCCTGCCTGCGAACTCCTTGAAAAGAACCACGGCGATGAATGCCGTGGCCAGACCCTCCAGGTTCAGCAGAAGGGATGCGGAGAATCCCGAGACCGTGGTGAGGCCGGTCATGAGAGCTATCGGCGCCAACACTCCCCCAGCAAGGATCGCTCCCGAGAGCCATGGAAGATCCTTTCTTTCCAGCGGGGCCGGCCTCGACATTCTGTCGGCCGAGGCGAACCTCCCCACGATCTTGTACAGCGAAAGGCCGAAGAATGCACCCAGGTAAAGGAGGCCTGCCAGGGCCACTGGCGACATGTCTGTGACCAATAACTTCGCTATGGGCGTGCTAATGCCAAAGAGCACTGCCGACAGCGCGACGTATAGAAGCGGCCTCTTATCCATGCTCATCATCCTGCCATATTCGAGGTCGGGCGAGCGCTTTCCATCAAGGTATGGTCTGACACGTAACAGGGCCTGGCCGATCAGAATGCGTCGGCCGCGCTGTGAACCTCAATGCCGCGGCCAGTGATCGAATATGGCTTTACCCGTCGGGAGTGCTGGATGCGGCGCATCTTCATGACGCGTATTGTGAGCTGGATCTCTCCTACCTCACGCTGTTCCTCATAGCGCAGGCCGATGACTCCATCCACGGCATATTCCACCAGCCCATCACGCGAGGCGTTGGGATTGTTGTCCTGCACCTCTGCCGTCATGATACATGTGGCTCCGGTGCCCTTTATCATCTGAATTAGATTGAATAGATTGACACGCTTGTCGTGATTGCTATCATAGAGCAGATTCAGCAATGATACCGAGTCAACGACGATGCGGGACGCCCCGAAGCTGCGTACGAACTCGGGCAGTTCTGACTTGATGCGGCTGATCGTGTTCTTGACGTCGGTGGGTTCGAGCTTCACCACGGCCAGGCTTTTCTGATCGATGTATGGCCTGAGATCCCAGCCGAATGACTGGGCATTGCCGATTATACTTTCCTGGTCTTCCTCAAGACTGATGAAGATCCCTTTCTCTCCTTCCCTGAGTCCCTGCTGCAGGAACTGCAGGCCAAAGGTTGTCTTTCCAGTACCGAAGGAACCCATCACCGCCACCGCGTGGCCCTTGGGCAACCCGCCATTCAGCATATCATCCAGACCTTCGATTCCTGTCTTGACCCTATTCATATCATCACGTAATCCTCTCTGTGTCGATCACCACAAGCCCACTCAGTGCCGATACCGTCGTTGCGAAACGAGCGATGCGCTCCTTATTAAGGTGGGGCAAAATGGAGATGAACTTCTCCACATACATGTACCGCTGCCGCTTGGAGGAGTTTGCATATCGACTCCATTCGAACACCAGGGCGCCATCCACAGAATCCATGATCATATTCTGCTTCCTCTGTTCGAGGACGTTGTCGGTGAGGACCAGATAAATGACGCCCCCCCATCTCTTGGAAACTCTCTGCATTCCCCGGAGAACCGCCACAAGATCGGCGATGTCGATGTTGGCGCTTACCACCAGGTCGGTGAGCGAGTCTATTATCACCATGGAGCCAGGGGCATTCTCGTCCAGGTAATCGACCAGAGACTCCAATACATTTTCGCTGGAGGAACTTGAGAATAGTGTATCAGGCTCTCTTCCGGTCCAGGAACGAGGCACCAATGTATTGCGGAAGTAGGCATCGGAGAAGTCCTTGAACTGCACCACCCGTTTGAAGGCGCCATAGAACTCTTTGTTGAATGAGTATTGGATCTCCTGGAGAACCTCATCGCGAGAACGAGAGAATGTGATGTAGCATATCTTATCAGGCAGGGTGGCATCCTTGCCCGGACCGAGCATGAAGGCCGCAGACTGGGGGCGTTCCTTGACCATGGACAATTTGGACGCCGAGGTCAATGCAAATTCAACCTGTCCCGCCCCCACGCCCCCGATCAGCAGAACGACCGAACCAGCAGGAAATCCTCCCTTGATAATAGAATCAAAATCGGCCACTCCCGAGGGTATTCTTTTCACTGATGCTCCCATCCCGTACACCTTCCGGAGATTATGGCGATAGTCAGTTTTAGCTCTTACCTCTTGGAATCGAGGGGCAAGCTCTCCGGCAAGTGTGTGGAATATTGCTGGCCAATATCACTATTGTTGTATGATCACGTCATCGGCAGAGATGCACTGGCCAGCTCAAAGTCCCCATCCAGTGTAGGGATTTTGGTTGGCATTCTGCTCGGCGTGCTACGCCAATGCTGGCCCTTAGATCTCATCTAGACGTTCACAGAGCATTTCCAGAGCTCGCGCCGCGGCAGCCTGGCGAACCTCCTCTCGGTCTCCAGGGAACAGATGCTTCTCCACCATACATGAGATTCCATCGTCAACGGCAAGATATACCAAACCTACTGGCTTGATCGCGCTGCCGCCGCCAGGGCCAGCGATGCCAGTGACCGACACGCCATAATCGGCACGCCCCGTCCTTCTCGCTCCCACGGCCATCTCCCTGGCGCATTCAGCGCTCACCGCGCCATGCTCCATGAGGGTGCGATCGTGCACTCCCAGCACATCGACCTTGGACTGATTGGAGTATGTGACGAAAGATGCAAGAAAATAGTATGAGGCGCCAGGGAGGGATGTCAGCATGGAGCCCATGAGCCCGCCTGTGCATGATTCGGCCAGCGCTACCGTCTTACGACTGTCGCGAAGCAACTGGCTCGCCCGTTGCTCTATCCTCAGATGGTCACCTCTGGAGAGTGATCCTTGGTGATATCTATGAGCCTCTGATCTCCATTGACCTCGATGATCGTTTCAGCCACGCCCCGGGGAACCAGGGATTGCCACTCCTGCCTGTTGACGATACGCCGGCGGATCTCCGTCCCCGAGTACACCTCCCGGTTGAATATCGGCGCCGAGCGGACCTCATATCCCGCTTCCTCGAACAGACGGCGAGTCAGTGGATTATTGGTATAAACGTCCTGGAATGGCGGCACCAATGAAGCCACGTGCGCCACCCATATGGCATAGCGGTGGATGTCCACGATGGGGACAAGAAAGAAATTATCCAGTCCTTCATCATGGAACGCTCGAGAGATCATGAGATGACGCTCCCCCGCGGTGAAGGGGTTTTCAAAGGTATGGGAGAGCTGTGCGCTCCCAATGCCGATGATCATGCGGTCACACTGTCCAGAGATAGTCTTGATGACCTCTAGATGGCCATTATGAAATGGTTGGAATCTACCAATAAGAAGTGCGCTGACCTCTTTCCTCCTCATATATACCAAAGATGGAGAAAACATGCTGGACTATAAAGAATTTGGATAAGTAGTGGTTGAATAAAATAAAGAAGGATTATGTAAAGGGTTTTACTGCATCGTGGGGCGGCTGCCCGGTGGCACTCCTATGGAGACCTTGCGCTCCACCAGATCAGACAACTTGCGCAGCAGGCTGTCTTTCTTGGCACCGCCGACAAGAGCCTTCTCAAGCACCTCGCCTAGCGTCTCCACCGGAATTACCTCGATCTTGTCGACATAATGCTTCTCAAGCACTACGTCACGGAGGTTGGCCCGGGGGATGAGTACCTTCTTGATCCCCGCCTCGGCAGCAGCCTCGATCTTGGCAGTGACGCCACCCACTGGGAGCACTAGTCCACGCACCGACAGGGAACCGGTCATGGCCAGGGTCTGGTCGACCGGAACGTCCTCAAAGGCGGAGATGACTGCCGTGGCAACCGAGATAGAGGCAGAGTCGCCCTCTACCCCCTCATAGGTACCAACGAACTGTATGTGGACGTCGTGATTGGCGATGTCTTCTCCCGTATACTTCTTGATCAGTGCGGAGACGTTCTGCACGGCCTCCTTGGCTATCTCGCCTAGCTTACCTGTGGCGATTATGCGGCCGCCAGATTTGGTCTGCGCCGGAGTCACCTCGGCCACTATGGGCAGGACCACGCCAGAGAACTCGGCCATGGAGCTACCGGTGTTGAGGGCAGCAAGGCCATTTACCGTCCCTATGGACTCGCCCTCGGTGACGAAGGTCTTGTAATCCTTGCTGGACTCTAGGAAGCGATCTGCGATCTGCTGCTCCAGGGAGCGAGCTATGCGCTTGGCCTCAAGGACCATGTCAGAGGTCACAAGAGGCGCCTGCTTCTCTCGAGCGACGTCGCCGGACACGCGTACCAATCCGCCTAGCTCACGAAGGCGCAGGGTCAGTAGACCGTGTCTGCCAGCGCGGCGCTGGGCCTCCTTGATTATCTCCCCTACCGCATACTTGTCAAAGTGGGGGATCTTCTTATCCTTGGCCACTTCCTGAGCGACGAAACGGATGAGCTTCTCGCGGTTCCCCTCGGTGTCATCCATGGTAGAGCGCATGAAGACCTCGTAACCGTAGCCACGAATCCTCGAACGGAGGGCAGGATGCATGCCCTCAATGGCATCGAGGTTACCAGCGCAAACCAGAATGAAGTCACAGGGGACTGGCTCTGATTTTACCATAGCGCCAGAGGACCGTTCAGACTGCCCAGTGATGGAGAACTTGCCCTCTTGGAGAGCGGTGAGCAGACTCTGTTGGCTCTCCATGCGAAGCATGTTGATCTCATCGATGAATAGCACACCTTTGGACGATTTGTGGATGGCTCCGACCTCTAACCGCTCGTGGGCAGGGGTCTCCAAGCCTCCGCTCTGGAAGGGGTCATGCTTGACGTCACCAAGCAGGGCGCCAGCATGGGCGCCGGTGGCGTCTATGAATGGGGGCATTTCCGAATCGTCATGTCCGACCAGCAGCTTTGGCACAATGTAGTTCTCCTGCCGGCTGCTGGCGGAGTATCTCATGGCAAAGAATAGAATTGCCACGGCTATGATGCCTACCAGAATGATGGAAGTATCTCCCTCAATCAGGTACATGGCAATGGTGATCATAAGGATGACAACGATGATAGTAGTCACAAGGGAAGCCTTCTGCTGCTTCTTGGCCAGGGCTTCCTTCTTCTGAGCGGCCACTATCTCCCTGCCCTTGCCGGCCGGAACGACCCGTACTTTTGGCTCGTTGGGATCCTCAGCATTGTGATATGCGATGACATCCTGGAGCTCATTCTTGGACAAGTACTCGGTCATGGATTTGGCCAGCATGGACTTGCCAGTGCCTGGCTCACCAATGAGCATCACGTGGCGCTTCTGCTCGGAGGCCTTCTTTATTACTTCCACAGCGGCGTCCTGGCCGATGACCTGATCGGCAAGCTTCTCTGGAATCTTAATGTCCGCGGTGGTCTGGAAATCCCTGGCAGCGATCCATTCATCGATGTCAGGGATGCGGGCCTCGGGCGGCTTACTATCGCTGCTCATATTACACCTGCTAATGTTCGTCCCATGAGGGTACCACTAGTTAAGGGTTTCCCCATCCATATAAAGCATAGGTTGCAGCCAGTATGAAAAAATTTTGTATGCCAGGGCGGGGAGAATTGCACCTCCTCACCCCCATGCCCGTATTGGGTCCGTGATGATTAATTTCGCCCCTCGAAAGGAGTGCGCCGCCGAACTATGATGTTCGAGCGGATAACAGTATAATATGGCGCCCTCCCACCCATGGAGGGTGATGTGAGTGACTGCATTCCGTCCCTTCGAGCATGACCTTATCCCAATTAATGAGCAGTTCAAAAGTTGGAAAGAGATGACCCTGCCGCCTTACGATAAAAAAACCGCCGACCCATATACCAAGACGAGAGTCATCCTCATGAATGGCATCGAGAACGGCTCCGTTCTAATGAAGCATGCCTTGGCCCGCATGATCGACAATGATGCTGTCAAGCTACATCTCGCCCTGACCAGGCGGGTGGAATCGCTCCAGCAGCAGACCATAAATTGGCTGAACCCTGCCGACCAGACGGTCGTGGAGACCTCAATCAGCTATGAGCAACTCGCCGTTGACCTCACCGCCAACCTCGCCCAGAATGAACGGGACAGCTACTTCAAACAGGTGCTAGACTTTGCTCTACTGGAAGATTTTGATCATCTCTACCGTTACGCCTTATTATATGAGCAATTGGAGGGCGGCGACGCCGAGGAACTGACCAGGGGTCGGACCGAGATAAAGCCTGGTCGACCTACCCGAATACAGCATCGTCATCCTGCCGATGAGATGCGGACGCACTTTGACAGGGAGGAGGCGTCGCTGCGCACCAGGATGAATTACTTCACCATCGTCTCGGCGGAACAGCAGACGATGTTATTCTACAAGGACCATGGGCAGATGTATCCCAGCACCTTGGCCCGGCAGCTCTATACCGAGATCGCCGACGTGGAACAGCAACATGTCTCCCAATATGAGGCGGTGGGCGATCCCAACATGACTCCGCTGGAGGCGCTCCTGCTCATGGAGCTCAATGAGGCGTACAATTATTTCTCTGCCTATCAGGCCGAGGAAGACCCTGCTATCAAAAAGGTGTGGAAAGAGTTCATGGGTCAAGAACTGGAACATTTCCACATGGCCATCGCGCTGCTGGAGCGTTATGAAGGGGGGGATGCCAGAGAGGTGTTGGGAGATGGGATAATTCCATCCATCATCGAACTTAGGCCCAACATAGACTATGTCAATGCCGTCCTGCAGACCCAGGCGGACCTGCAGCCCTACGATATGGAGTTCGTCCGCTCCGAGAATCTGCCCGCGGACTGGCCATCATTCGCCTTCCGGGATCGCCAGAACGGCGGGGTGCCGCCGTCAGACTATGTGGAGAAGCGCCGCCCCAGGGGGCGTATCCGGGAGCGCATGTGAGCCCACTGGAGATAGGCTACAGGGAGTAGGAAAGGAAAGGCTCTTAATTCTCCCGCGCATTAGTGGCCATTGAGGGAATGAAAGATGCGAGTGGATGAA
>JAAYQQ010000054.1 GCA_012519255.1 Methanobacteriota archaeon
ATCGCTAGAGAATGCCCTCAAACGCCAAATGAATCTGGGATGGGATGATTCCAATAATATTTTTCTGATATCGGTTGGAACGTCATGTCTCCGGGACATCTCATTCTTATAGGCATTGACCGAAGAGAGGAAAATGTCCCATTCAATATCGATGCCTGGATAGTGGGCTTTGAGGATTCCGTCCATTCTTCCAGCATGTTTTAGGACTGTAGAAAACGGTACTCTTATCTTATGGTATACGGGTACTACCATCACATCTGGCACGAGCGGTATGTTCTGCTTCTGACCATCCTTCCATGTCCCTACCAATTGTGGGAAGCATTTCACTACCTGGGCCCCACCCTCGTCTCTTATCTCATGGGCAAGTTCTACCATATCCTTACAGAATGGGCCTATCTGGTCATCATGCGAGTAGAACGCTTCGATTCTCGAGCCTTTTAGCTTAAACCCTTTAGGTAATTTTAGATTAGCCAGCTCAACTTCGTTGAATATCTGCCCTTTTTCCCTCAGCCGGTAGCCGGTGACTGTTATGGCATGTCCACCCATCCCAGTGACAAGCACAAGAAATATGACTGGTAATCCAGAGCGGAGATATGCGTAGCTGTTTGCCAGTAGTAAGTTCTTGTAATTCCTTGCAGGATCTAGTATCTCGAGGTATTCTGGTTCAAGGCCTATTCCCTTAATGGCCTGACAAATCTGTGGATCCTCAAGTCCGCTTGAAGGTATGGGCCTGTTCGTTGTGCTATACATCGTAGCGAGGTCAGTTATTTGATAGAGTGTCGGTATCCTGTACCCAAATTCATAGGCCGTTTTTTGGAACGCTGACCATAATGCACTAGTGGCACAGGCCGCAATGACCCTATCCTGCTCGATGTAAGCTAAGCTCTCTACCTTAAATGGTATACCGAGGATTGTGGCTGTATAAGGCCTTAAACAACGAATGCTCCGCTGTCCCGTTTCATCCTCCCCTCGGACTTTTGAGTTTCGATAAGGGACAATTGAGGTCTTGCCTATCACCGTTGTTGGTAGAGGTTTAATAATAGTGAATCCGAGATACTTCTCACCTAGGGCTGATATCATTTCATCAGCATCGGCCTTCCCAGCGAGATAGGAGGCAAATTGGGCTTCAAGCTCCGTGGCATTCACATCTTTAAAAAAGCTGGCTCGTTTACAGAAACGGCTATAGGGCTTCTTGCATTTAACATAGTAATGGGCATAATCATCTAAGAAATCACCATCTACATACTCATGCTCAATCAGAATCGATTTGGCCCCCACCTCACTGTTGCTTAGGTAGTCGATGAGGTAAGAATGCCTGTCATTGAACTCCGCAGTCGTTGTTTCAAATGATTCAAGAAGAACCCCTTTTAAATTAAATTCTGTAAACTCTAAAAAAGATAGCGTCTGGTCTGCCAAGAGAACACCAAGCCAAGAGGATGAGGATTAAGGATATATGGTACGATTTGAGGAAGTACCAGATATCTGCAGGCTTTTCTCAACCCAAGTATCTAATTCTTTGAATCCCTCCAGCTCCTTATCGGACTCATCCTTGCTGATGTTGACTATGAACTTCTCCTTTACGAAGATGCTCTGTTTCCTCATCTCCACAATCCTCCTTCTTCTCGCCATCTATAAATCTATTTCTGAATTTGAAAATAGCATACTATATACTAATCATTTGCTACTAAATTAATCTGTTAAAAATAGTTTTTAACCAAGCTCTTTAATTTTATAGGTAATACATCCTGGAATGGTCCCGATGAAGAGGCGCACCTAATGCAGGCAGATATCTATTAGTTGATTCCAACTTCAGAAACTATGTATTTGATGATATGAAGCGCGAAGCGGAGGCGATCTGTGGTATCAGTTTTATCATAAAGGAAATCCTTGCCTCCAGTGCGATGGACGCCCTCAACAGAGACTCTATAAATCTCCCCCTGACATCCGCCCAATTGGGGCAGATAGACTCACCTACTTCCCCTTGCTTCTATGCGAGGGTCGATGCTGGTAGGGCTGGAGAAGAACTCCGCGTAAGGCTTGATGGGTGCAAGGCGACGGGGAGCCGTGGCAACGTGCTCCTCAGCCCGGCCCGACAAGCCCGACAATAGATGCGAAAAAGCCTGTCATTCTCAAGGAATTTCCACCACTTGGCTATGTGTAATTACGAGCCCCCTGGCCCGCTTCTTTCTCCCTTCCAGTTCTCCGTTTTTTGAAAGTCAATTTTTTCTGGAGCCGCCATACTGATAAGGAGTATTTAATCGCAGGACAATTATTAAATCCAATCCCGTCCCATTCGGGCCTCTCCTTTTTATGTATTCTACTTTATCGATGAAAATCTCCTGAGATCTCTTCCGAATCGATCTTTGATCCCACCCTCTTGGGATGTCACGCACGATATCGGTGATGTGCCTCTGCAAGCTGCCATGAAAAAGATATTGAACTGCTCAGACTCCCCATCCTCACGCTGAGCGGATAGTGGTCAAGGGAATCACGGTGACGCAGGATATCAGGCTGATCGAGGCGTTAGATAGTATGGTGAACCATCGCCTCAACATCTACCAATTGTAAATAATGAAGGAAGGCTGTCGGAGAATTGCTCAGCCTGCATTTATTCATGGAGGGCCGCCCCTGTTCGAGAAGGGCCACGGCTCCCTCTCACCTAGCAGTCTGTTCTCATGCCTTTGAGATGTATTAAGAAGGGCGAAGGGGCCGCTCTCTTCAAGAGAGCGGCTAGGACCATTACTTTTTGAAAATCGTCCGAAAAAAGAGATGTTCAGGACGATTCTTCTTCTTGCTCGGATGTGGCCTCTTCTTTGCCCTTCATGCCTTCCTTGAGGCCCTTGCCAAAGCCCTTGACCACATTCCGTCCGAACTTTACGCCCTTGCCTACTGTTTCACCGGCCTTCTCGGCGATATTTCCGATCTTGCCCTTGTTCTCGGTCATGGCTTGATGATGTCTTTATGATTATATGAATTGCTTGAACCGCCGCAGCACTCTGAAGACAATGGATGCATGGCGGACTTGATCGGACGAGCTTACTATGGTAAAGCAGGCAATCTGTTATTTGCATTGTTTATCTGCCATGGCCTCGTCTATCGGGCCGCCACGGGAGCGTTCAATCTACGAGATTCTCGGGATTGAGGGGCATCAGATCGTCGACGACGAAACGCCCGTCCTTGCGAACCAATACATCGTCGAAGTACATCTCCCCGCCTCCCCATTCCTTGCTCTGGATGAGAACCATATCCCAATGCACGCGGGAGCGGTTACCGTTGAAAGCATCATCATAGGACGAACCAGGGGTAAGGTGGATGGATCCAGAGATCTTTTCGTCGAAAAGGCGGTCGAGCATGGGCTTGGTGATATAGGGATTCACGCCGATGGCGAATTCCCCAACATACCTGGCCCCCTCATCAGTATCCAGGATTCTATTCAGCTCGCCGGTGTCGGAAGAGGTTGCTTTCACAATCTTCCCGTCGCGGAAGGTGAGCTCCACGTCCTCAAAGACTCGACCATCGTATATCGTTCTTGTATTGAAATGAATAATTCCGTTGACCGATTCTCGCACGGGGGCAGTATATACTTCTCCGTCTGGCAGATTGAGTTGGCCATCACACTTGACCGCGGGAATGCCCTTGATGGAGAATGTAAGATCGGTGCCTGGGCCGACCAGGCGGACGCGGTCGGTCTTCTGCATCAGCTTGACCAGGCCATCCATGGCTCTGGACATCCTGGTGTAATCAAGGGTGCAGGTGCGGAAGTAGAGGTCTTCGAACGCCTCGGTTGACATCTCTGCCTGTTGAGCCATGGAACGAGTGGGCCAGCGGAGCTTGACCCACCTGGTGTGGGGAACTCTCCACTGCCCATGCACGGGTCCCCACCAATGCTCAGTGTACAATCCCATTTTCTCTGACGGTACGTCAGATGTTTCAGTAATGTTGTCGTGACCCTCGATGCATATGTAGGCCCGTGCCCGCTTGATCTTCTGCAGCTCGATCTCGCCGATCAGCCGCATGGCAGCCTCGTCTGCGCCCATGAAGAACTTTCGCAACACTCGCCAGGACTTCTGAGATACCAGGGGGATGCCCCCTGCTTCGTACACCTCTTCCAGAAGGGCTTCGGTCATCTCATCCGGGGTATCAAAGTTCTCGATGTAGATGACCTCGCCCTTATTCAGTTTGGTAGAATGTTTTACCAGAATCTTGGCCAATTGGGTCATCCTAGGATCTCGCATGTCCCCCTTCACCGGAATGCTTCATATTTAAGACTTCGACCGCCGAAATGGTGAACTTACCGCTAGTCCTTTAGTGACTCATGGATCGCCTGGGCGTTACCGTGCCGGAACAACTGGAGAGACAGACCAAATGGCTGACAGAACACTGGCTATGGCTGCTCGATACTTCGGTGTTACCATCCCTTCCTGCCCTGCCCTCCGCGCTGGATGTGGGCAGCGGACCGGGTCTTGTCGCCGAGTCTATATCTTCCAGATTGAATATAACCTGCCTAGACTCTGATCTAGCATCTGTGCAAGGATGCCGCTCACGCGGTCTGAAGGCGGTGCGCGGCGATGCTCATTACCTGCCATTCCCTGACAGATCCTTTGACATGGCGTACTGTTCTTTCGCCCTGTTATGGTTTAGAGATCCTCTCAAGGCAGTGAATGAGATGCTGCGCGTCTCTCGTTCGTGGGTTCTATTGCTCGCCGAGCCAGACCATGGCGGGCGCATAGATCATCCGGAGGGCCTACTCCCATTGAAGGAAATTATTCTGAATGGCATGAAGCAAGAGGGGGCCGATCCACTCATGGGAAGGAAGTTACGCTCGCTATGCTCTGCCCTGGACATGGATGCAGATATAGGCATACACCCCGGAGCATGGAGCCTTCGGCGGATGAGGAAGGAGGCGGAGGGCGAGTGGGATTGGATCTCTCGTACAGTGGGAGGAACTGCTCATTTGGAGACTCTGCGGAGGGAATGGGATCGCGCCCTTGAGCAGGGCACGCTGTTTTACCATGTGCCGACGTTCTACGCGATAATAAGGAAGTAGATCAGCGCTGTTGTTGTTCTGGGCAGGCGTAGTCGCCATGCTTCCGTGCGAGAGGACAGCCGCCTCCGCAGGTGTTCCGTAGCCCGCATTCTATACAACTGCCATTGAGATGATCACGCCGGCGGATGGAATGGCACAGGGGATGATCCCACACCTCCTCCCACAGGTCGATCAGCAGGTTTCCCAAAGGTGCGTAATAGCTCTGGCAAGGTAGCACGGTCCCATCTGGCTCCACGGCCATGCTTAGAGAGCAGGCGGTGCACTGTTTGATTCCCAGACCTAGGTTGATTGGATTGAGCTCACAATAGGGAGTGGGAGTGTACCATATCATCCTGACCCCGGCCTCGTCAGCAATGGTCTTTAGCCGAACCAACACATCAGCTAGCTCCTCCAACGGGACGCCCTCCGCGTTCTTTCCCCTCCCTGAGCGTATGAGTCCATTGAAGGCGATATTCTTCACTCCTCTGGCTATCAGAAATCGTAGCGTTGCCTCCGCGTCAGAGATGTTGGAACGCATGAGGGTGGTGTTTGTACTAACGTAAAGGTCACTGTTCAGAGCCACATCCAGTCCATTCATGGTCTCTTCCCATGCCCCCGTGGCGCCAACCAGCCTATCATGGATTTCAGGACGATGAGATAGCACAGTTATCTGGACATGGTCTAGTCCAGTCTGAATAAGGTCACCCAGGTAGCCGGGCTCAGCGAGGCGTCGGCCATTGGTGACCAGGCCGGTCACCTGACCCAATCCTTCCGATGTTTGTACAAGCTCACCGAGATAGGGGGACAGCGTGGGCTCGCCTCCAGTGAACACGATGTGCGGGACACCGATCTCCCAAAGTTGTCTAATGACTCTCTTCCACTGGTCCAGCGATAGCTCATCCAGCTGGCGCGGCTCATTATAACAGTGGCCGCATCGATTCTGGCAGCGGTAGGAAAGGATCAGATCCATGCGATACGGCGCTGGATAGTCGTCCGCACCGATGACGGGGGCATCGGCCCCAATAATATTCACAACCCCGGCCTCACCATGCACGAACCGAATCAGTTTTTCCCTGATCTGTCGGTAGTGTGTGGTAGCGATGTCGCGGTCTAGATTGCGGTATCGGCGGAGCATGTGCTTGACTGCGTCCTGCTCGGTACGCCCTTCTAGCATGCACCGTACATACTCCAGGGCGGTGCCGTTAAGCTCGACCAGACTGGACGCATCGATTATCAGCACACCCTTGCGCTCGGAATCTACTCGAAGGTGGAAGCGATGGCGGGCAAGCTCGCCCTCTCCATCATAGCGATATACTCCCCGTTCCAGTCTGGCGCCGGTGAACTCCGCCCACCACTCTTTCAGCCCCATCATCGACCACCCCCTGCGCAGGCGCACGCACATGCACATGCGCATGCACAATGGCAGGACGAATCACCACTTTCCGTCTGGCCCCTGGTGCCAGGCGGAGCTGCAGGATTGGTCTGACCGACCACTTCTCTGCTCAGCCCTCTCATGTCATCAACGAGATTGCTACTGGCGTTGCGCACCCTGCTCACGTAGTTCTGGGCCATGTCGCCGATCGATGTTCCGGCAGGAGTGTTGCTGCCAGATATGCCCGTGCTGGCAGATGTCCGAGGATATCCCCATAGGATGGGCAACGGGAAAATATCGCGTCTCATCCTCTGTTCGTAGTCCCGATCCAGCAGCATCCACTCATTGCGCTCCTGCAGAACCCGGGCAAATTCTTCTGGGGTGCCAGCCTCCATGGCCTGTTGCCATGCTTTTTCCGCTATGACGCTGTAGTATTCCCGGGTAGCATCGATATCAAATCCCTTCAGCTTGTCCGATGTCCTACCAATAAGGTTGACCAGGGCGGTGCGCAGCAGGATGCGATCGAGAGTGCCGTCCGCTTTTATGGCCAGGAGGTAATCGCTCTCATAGGGATGGTCCGCCTGGTCAGCCAGGCGCTGCAGGTGCATTGGTTTTTCTTCGGATAGCACCCTGACCTTCCCTTTCTGCACCAGGCCGAACAGGATCATGGTGGCGATCATCTCCAGTGGTCGTTCGACCACCACGGCGGCCTCCACCGCCGTGAGATCGCGGCGTGGGCCAGCACCAATAACATTCATCTGAGGTTCAAAGTAGTCCTCCATGTGTCGCCTGTCCCTTCTCAGTCTTGCCACCATCAGCGTAATTATGAGGGCGATAAAGAACATCGGAAAGAGCAGGCAAACCAGCTCCCCCAGGCTTCCCAGGATGCCCCCGTCTTGCTCTGGCTCATACACCACATCCACGTATCTCTGAGGGAATCCTACTCCCACATCATAATCGCCGGAGGCCTGTTGCGACGGCTGGACGTTGGTGAACTGCCAGGTGGCAGCCAGGCGTCCTGTCGTCGTATCTATATACAATGGGTCGTACCGACGTGACTCGATCCACAGAACCTCTGAGGGCTCCGTAATCCCTTCAGGCAAGAGAATGGTAACATTTAGATGGGCGGTGGAGCCGCTCTGATATTGCTCGGAGAACCAGGTCGGCCGGACGACCACGCCGGCAGTGTCGTTCTGTTTCTCGTTGCGGTATACCATGCCCGGATTATTGATATGAAATGCCAGAGTGAATGCCCCATTCTGTTGAATGGCGTCGATGGTCTGTTGGTCGAACTCTACCGCCACGCCGATATCGATATAGGGTGACGGTCTAATGGAAGAGAGAACTCTCTCTACGCCGCCCACAAGAATGGTTGCCGTGGCAGTGGAGAGATCATACCTATCGTTGGGAAGCCCCACATCCACGCCATCCAGGTAGGCTACGTTGCTGAAGATGAAAGAATAGTCAATATCCACGCTGCCATCTTTCTGCACGGTGACGATCATCGCTTCCTCATCAACCGAGAATGAAGGATCCTGCGCGGCGACCCCCAGAGACGCGGATGGTAGTAATAAAATTATGATCAGGATGACAACGGATGACAGGGCGGCGGTTCGGCGACTTACCATTTGGGCATCTCCTCAAGCGCATGGGTGCTGCTGCAATAGGGGCACTTGACGATAATTCCGCCCCGCACCACCTGGAGATTGTTATCCGTTAGGGGTGCGCCGCAGGATCGACAGGTAAGCTGTTTCTGCTCAAGATCTCCAGAGACATCCATCCGGACGTTGAATGTCTGATTGACAAGACGAGGTCTGGCCGCATTTATCTTGTCGCTGCGGTATGTAAGATAGAATAGCAGCGCGGCGGTTCCGATGAATATCGATCCGACCAATATGTTCTCGGCCCCCGAGGCGATGATGAAGACGCCTCCCAGGAGAACGAGGAAAACGGCTAGAGACAGAACCATGGCATGGGCGATACGGTTCATCTTGTTTCCAGGATAACATCACCTTGGCTTGAACTTTGGTATGGGCGCGAACACCTCATCTGAAAGAGCTCTGCCCGAACTGGCGGCGATAATCTCTCAACACCGACATCATTCTCCGGGCCATCGATGGATCCAGTGAACTCTCGGTATCACAATGAGGACACCTCGTCAACATACACCCGCGAATAGATGAGGGGCAACCTGCGCACGCTAGCCCCCTGGCCATTAAGGTGTGGTAATGTCGTCCACAAGAGGGGCAAAGAGACCACCGAGACCGACCCTTACCAGATCTTCCCGTGTCCCCTCCGCCAGAGCGACGTCCGGTCGTTTTCTCATAGATTCCGTGGGAGGCGCACGTCTGAATCATCTCCCTAATGTGGTCCAGAGGCATGCCCCGGTGGAGTGAGCAGGAACACATGAGCACGTAGCCCCCTCCCTCCATGCAGCTGTTGAGGCAGTTAATCGTCTCCTCCCTGATGGCATTGAGCGGTCCCAATAAAAGAGTGGTGAAGGCGTTAACTCCGCCTAGGATGCAGGCGCGGTCGCCCCACCGCCGCTTGGCCATGCCAAGATCATTCTCCTCGGCGAACTGAAATCCAGCGATGCCTGTTCCCAGCGCATCATCCACTAGTCCGGCAAACTCGCCATGGGAGAAGGTGCCGTGGGGATGGAAGATGACGGGGCAACCCCTCTTTTCAGCATCGTTGACAATGATCCTCAGTCCAGGTATGGTATACCTTTGGAACACGTCTTTCCCGAAGAGGTCAGGATTGTCGGTGGCTGCCGCCACAAACATGGCCAGGTTCACGCCGCTGACAGAGAGGGCGGCAGAGAGATCTACAGCCAGCTGATTGGAATGCTGCAGGATCTTCCTGAAGATGTCAGGATTGCTCACCAGGTCCAGCGATAGAACGTCCAGGCCCCTAAGGATGCCTGCCTTGGTAAGGGGCCCTTCTACGTTGCCCAGTATGGCGACCTTCTTACCAATCCTCTCACTGACCAGTTGGTATGATCTCACCAGGTTGGAGAGAGGCGCCTCTCGAAGGGGGTCTGGAAGTTCTGCCGCATCCACCTTCTCGGGACTATCCAAGGGATGTCGCACGATTGAAGGAATGCCATAAGGGGGGAACTTAAGCTCGCCCCCCAGCATTTCCACTTCCATGCCGCAGAACTGAATGCTCCCCACCACGGCATCGTGCCCCAGCTCCCTCTGGGCGGCGATGACCGAGCGGGCCGACCGCTCGGCGTCGAACTCGCCCGCGCACACCTCTGGGGTGGAGTAGCCGGCCACATCCAGTCCAAGCGTGAGGTCCCTTAGGAAGACTGGAACGCGATCCGGCACGCCCCCGTCCAGGGCGGCGGCCATGCGCTCCAGCGGCGTCACGCCCGTCCCTGCAGCTGCCTCAGGAAGCTATCATCCACTCTCTCTGCAATGTTGGGCGCGGCTTCGATCTTCTTGTTTTCCAGGAGGAATTGGGCAGTGGAGTTAAGATTTTCAATATCCTCCCTGGTGATGTCCATGTCATAGAACAGGGAGTCCATGCACTTCTGCTGATTTGCCGGTGAAAGACCGGTGTACTTGGCGCATATCTCCGCAGCGTCGGTGTAGTTCTCATGGATATGATCGATGGCGCGATCGATTGCCCTCATGAACGCGGCGACAGCCTCAGGCTTCTCCTTCACGATCTTCTCTGTGGCCATGAGCGTGAGAGGGAAATTGCTTCCAAGCCCGCTGGAGTCAGCAATCTCGTGCACCTTATCCCCGCACTTTGTCTCTACATTGGTAGGCCATGGTTCGCTGCCCATCATGGCATCCACTCCGCCATTCTTACTGCCTATATACATGGCATCTGGCATCTCGCTTGGTTTCAAAGGTACGAGTTCAACCATTGATGGGTCGACGCCCTCTTTTTCAAGCAGGCGTAGCAGTGCCCCATGAGTGGTGGAGCCGAACTGTACTCCCACCTTTTTCCCCACGAGGTCAGTGACATCGGCAATATCCTTCGACGCTATCATGCGGTGCTGACCCTCTCCGCCCCCATAGCGGGCCAATAGCCTGGCGGTAGGATCTTTGGACATCAGGGTCACGGTGGGCCCTTCGCCCATGGCTCCCAGGTCGGCAGAGCCTGTGAGCATGGCTTCGGCTGACTCGATGCCCCCCTTCACTATAAGGAGATCCACGTTGACGCCCTCATCCTCGAAGAATCCAAGATCTGATGCGATGATGAGCGGCTCATAGTCTACCTTATTCGAGTATGTCACCCTGAGCCCCATGGGGTCGTCGTCAGAGTTGATCAGAATTAGGGCTCCTGCCGCGCCTGCCACTACCACCATGATGACTATGGCGATACCAATCATTCCTTGTTTTTTATGCATATGCTCTCCTCCAAAATATTCTCAATTAAGGTCGGCCGATAGATCTCGGACCTTTTGCACCCGCACTCCACCAGCACCTGTTGGAGGGCGGTAGATATCTCTTGCCGGAGGGCGGAGGCCTCCCCGCTGAACATGTCCCGTGGGCGGGGCAGGTCTACGTTCCACTCCTTGAAGATCTCCCCCGGGTGTGTGCTCATGAGCACGATCCTGTTTCCCAGGACGATAGCCTCCTCAATGTTGTGAGTAACGAAGACCACGGTCTTCCTCTCTTGCTGCCATATCTTTAGCAGCTCCATATCCATGTGCTTCCTGGCCTGTTCGTCCAGCGCGCCAAATGGCTCATCCATCAGCAGGACGTCCGGCCCCATGGCGAGGGTACGGGCGATGACCGCCTTTTGCTTCATCCCGCCAGAAAGATCAGAAGGACGGGCATTCTCGAAGGCGGCCAGGTCGACCAGTTCGAGCATCTGGCGCGCCCTCTCTTCCCTCTCCCTTCTTGGTTGACCCTGCACCTTCAGTCCCAGGGCGACGTTCTCCAGCACGGAAAGCCAGGGGAATAGACTGGGCTCCTGGAATACCACCCCTATACGGGGCGACGGGCCTTCGACCTCCCTGCCGTCCACGAGGACCTTTCCATGAGTGGGTCGCTCGAATCCCGCTGCCAGATTAAGGAGTGTGGACTTTCCGCAGCCGGATGGACCTACCAGGCAGACGAGGTCCTCCTTCTCGATACTCAGATCGATGTCGCGAATGGCCACCATGCCCTCTCCCTTCTCCCGATCTACGAAGGTCTTGCTTACTCCGGAGAATTGGAGCATCTCAACTTGCCTCCCTGGAGAGGCCCAGTCGCCCCATGACCCTATTCTCTATCGCGGCAAACAGGAAGCGTTCGATGAACAATCCGATGATGCATATGACCGCTATCGATACGAACGCCCCGGTAAAATCGAGAGACCATCTGGATTGTATGATTGTGTAACCGAGCCCTAGTGCAACCCCCACAACCATCTCTGCGGCGATGAGCACCCTCCATCCGTTACCCAATCCTATGCGGAGGCCATCAATGATCTGAAGGGAGGAGGCAGGCAGGTGGACATGCCGGAAAGTGTCCCAGCTGCTCATACCCATCGTTTGGGCCACTCGCAGATATATCGGTGGCACTGCACGCACAGCTCCTGCCGTGGCGATGACGATGGGGGGCAGGGCGGTCATGAATATCATGAATATGGTTGCGGTGTTCCCCAGTCCGAACAGGAGAAGGGCGATGGGCACCCACGCCAGACCGGGTATCAGTTGAAGAATATGAATGGAAGTCATGGATAGATCATGGAGGATGCGACTGGTTCCCAGGACTATACCTGCCCCCACTCCCACGACGGCGGCCAGGCCATACCCGATGCCCCATCGGGTTAGGCTGGCCAGGGTATGTTCGTATATGGTGCTCCCATCCAGCTCGGCGCCAGCCAGCAGAGAGATGCCCCGGGTGAAGGTATCCCATGGCATGGGAAAGCTGACTGCCCGGACAGCCTGTACGATCTCTCCTATCACCTGCCAGGCCAGGAGGAATAGGCATACGGCCAGGATGGTCTTGGCCACTGTGTAGAACATGGTACGGGTGCGCTCGACCCCGAACTCAAAGTGTACATCTCCCTCATCGAGCGCCCTGTCAGACGCCACCCTCCACTCCTTGTTCTTCTCTCTCCAGGCCATCGTGGTTCAATCCTTGGAACGGAAAGGATTATGTGAGTTTAAACTCAAATATATCACCACGAAATCAAAACATGAGTATATCTCCTTTGTGTTTGGCCCCTGCTTCCAAATCGACGATTAGATAATGCATGAGGTAGATGGGACCACAATGCGTTCAGCTACACTCCTGCTGAGAATACCGGGCAATTGGATCGGGGAGTTATCGGCCAAGTGCAACGCTTCAGTTAGGGTACTGAAATGTGTACCTTCCAATCATACCACTGGTCGAAGCCTGCTCCGCATAGAGCTCCCAGATAATATGGCTGGCCATCTGTTGGCTGATCAAATTAAGGAACTTGGCCCGGACTGCCACATTGACCTCACCACCATCGGACCGGGGAAGCACGTCGCGTCCGTGACCAACAATGCCTGCCTTATATGCAATGCATTGAACGAGGCAAACTGCTTCCTGGATTCGGCAACTTCTCAACCAGATGGGCGGGTTAACTGGTGTGTCATTGCTCCCAGGACTAATAATATAAGTGCTCTTGTAGACAGGCTGAAGGAGTTGGGCTGTGAGGTGGAGATTACCAGTCTGCGTGATCAGGAGGATGATGGCCCGCTCACATTTCATCAGGAGAAGGTGCTGCGAACAGCCTATGACATGGGGTATTACGATATCCCCCGCACGATAAATCTGGGAGATCTTTCTGACAAACTGGGTATTGCCCGTTCCACCCTCAATGTGATCCTGCGGAGGGCAGAGAAAAGGCTAGTGGGACAGCATATAGGAAGACCTTAGGCGAATATATTCGCCGATATGATATCACTGACGGACGTTCTTGTCGCCCCGGGACTGTGAGCAGTCCGTGGTAGTGAAAAGATGTTCGTTGTCAATAAAGAGCGGCCGTTCTGCAGCAAGCCGAGGAAGCAGTCTCGCATGTCCTGCAGGCTTTCATTTTTCCATCCAGCCACTTTGGTGGAATCTTGCATTCCCTTTAACCCGGCCGCCCTTGAGGAGGCGTTATAACAATGGCCAGCTACGTCAAGCGCGTTGCCATCTCATCGGCCGGGATGACACTGGACGATGAAGTCGATCCCCACTTTGGAAGGTGTGAACGTTTCCTGGTGGTGGAAGGCGATGAAGTTACCGTGATAGAGAACTCCGCCCACACCGCGAGAGAGGGAGCCGGAATAAGATCGGCTCAACTCATGATCGACCAGGGTATTACTGATGTCATTACTGGCAGCGTTGGTCCAAAGGCCTTCCAGGTCCTCCGCGAGGCGGGCATCAGGATATACACTGGTTGCTCCGGAAAGATAATGGACTCTCTTAAAAAGTGCCAGGATGGGGAGCTGGAAGAGTCAGCTGGCGCATCCCACAGAGGGCACAAGGGAGCTTGAAAGTTATAAGAAGTGATTGAAATGAAGATTTGCATACCGACAGAAGGAAATAACGGTCTAAGCGAAGCCGTATGTGCGCATTTTGGCCAGGCAGATACCTTTACGTTATACGATACTGACACGGGAGATGTCAGGGTTATTGAGAATCGCAGCGAGCACAAGGGCGGCTTGGGAACTCCCCCTCAGCAGCTCCATAAGGAGAATGTGGAAATTGTCCTGGCCGGAGGGCTGGGTCCAAAGGCCGTCGACATGTTGCAGGGATTCGGAATCGATGTCTATGTAGGAGCCAACGGCACGGTTCAAGACACCATTGAAGAATGGCGTAAGGGAAATCTGGCAAAAGCTACCTACGACAACGCCTGCCGTGACCACGCCCACTAAACACCATGCTCATATCAACCCGCACACATCCTGGGACAGGATCAGGGAGGGCCAGGGCATGAGAATAGCCGTGGCCAGCGGCAAGGGGGGCACAGGCAAGACACTGGTATCGGCCAATCTTGCCGCTGCGGCAATGGTAGACCTCGTCGACCTGGATGTGGAAGAGCCCAATGCCTATCTCTACTTTGGAGAGGGAGAGACGAGCACCTTACCGGTGAATCGACCAGTCCCTTCCATTGATGAGGATAAGTGTAATTTGTGCGGCGAGTGCGCAAGAGTCTGCGCTTTTGGAGCCCTGGTCCGTCTGCCTAGCCGCATACATGTGTATGAGGAACTCTGCCATGGCTGTGGGGCGTGCACTCGTCTCTGTCCTCAAGAAGCCATTATTGAGGTCGGTCACGAGATCGGGGAGCTTATCCGCACTAGAGCGGGGAGCCGGCAGCTCACATATGGCCGGCTCAGGGTGGGGGAACCCATTGCCGTGCCGCTGATACAGGCGGTCAAGGAGGCCCTGCCCATGCAGCGGATGACCATCGCAGATTGCCCCCCAGGGACTTCCTGCCTGATGGTTGAAGCGGTTAGGGGGAGCGATTACGTCATTATGGTTACTGAACCCACACCTTTCGGTGCGCACGATCTAATCCTGGCCGCGGATGTACTGGATCGTCTGTCCATACCTCATGGCGTGGTCATCAATAAAGATGGGCCAGGTAGTGGGAACATCGAGGAGATATGTGCAGATAGAGACATTGCCATTCTCTCAAGGATCCCCTTCCGCCGTGACATCGCCGAACGCCATGCCCGAGGGAAGCTGTTGGATCGCCCGGAGGATCGCAGGCGCTTCTTAGTTCTATGGGATGCAGCGCGTAGGGAGATGAAAATATGAAAGAGATCGCGGTGCTCAGTGGCAAGGGAGGGACAGGCAAGACCACACTCCTGGCCAGCCTCGCCGCCCTCAATCCCGAGGCAATACTGGCGGACTGTGATGTGGATGCTCCAAATCTCCATCTTCTGGTGGCCGGAGAGACCATGGAAGAGGGGGAGTTCTCCGCCTCCTCGCTACCCTCAATAGATTTGGCGGAGTGCACTCGCTGCCGTGTCTGCACGGAGGCTTGCCGCTTTGGAGCGATCCACCTGGATGACTTGGTCAAGGGACCTCACATCGACCCCCTGTCCTGTGAGGGCTGTCTTCTCTGCTGGAGACTCTGCCCTGCGCAGGCCATCTCCATTTCCGAGCGAACCTCTGGTCGATGGAGGGTATCCAAAACCGCAGGCGGAATCATGTTCCATGCGATGCTGGAGCCGGCTGAGGGGAACTCTGGCAAACTGGTGTCTCTGCTCAAGCGCAAGGCCAGAGCACACGCCGCCGATTCCGGCTCTTCACTCCTACTTGTGGATGGGCCGCCTGGCATTGGCTGTGCCGCCATTGCTGCTCTATCGGGTGTAGATATGGCCATCCTGGTGGCAGAGTCTACCAGGTCAAGCCTCACAGATCTAGAGAGGGTCGTACGTCTGTGTCATCAGATGGATGTTCTCCCCGCCGTTGTCATCAACCGCTGGGACCTTTCGCCATTCCTTACCGGGGCCATCGAGGAGTGGACGCATCAAAATAAGGTTGCCCTGCTCGGGCGCATCCCATTCGATGACTCGGTTTATCAATGCGCCTCTGCCGGCAAGGTGGTTAGTGAATCCTCCCCTGCCGGCAAGGCCATATCTCAGATTTGGAAAAGGGCCGAGGCCCTTCTCTGAGTCTACTCTCCGTTAACAGTGCTGACGATCTTGTCTATTATAGAATCGAAAGCTTCTGCCCGAGAGTCACCTGACAATACGAATGGCTCCCCTTTCTCCCCACTCTGAGCGACCTGAGGGTCTAGTGGAATCTTTCCGAGATAAGGTATGCCATACTCCATCGCTGCCTGGATGGCCAGGCTGCTCTCCAGCCCCTTGGCTGCCTCTCCGCAGTGGGGACACACGAAACCATTCATATTGTCTACCAGCCCCAGCACCTTCAGCCCGACAAGGTGGGCGAAGCGGATGGACTTTCTTACGCTGATAAGGGCGACCTCCTGCGGAGTGGTCACTATCACTGCCCCATCAACGTTGGGAATCAGCTGGGCCACGCTTAGCGGCTCGTCCCCAGTTCCAGGGGGCAGGTCAACGATCAGGTAATCAAGCTCGCCCCATTCAACATCCTCGATGAATTGCCTGATGGCTCCCATCTTCACTGGCCCTCGCCAGATGACTGGAGCATCTTTTTCCTCAACTATGTATGCAATGGAAATAACCCTAAGCTGGGGAAGGATCTGGGCGGGGCGTATATGCCCATCCATCACGGTGAGCTGTTCATCTGGCGATCCCAGGAGCTTGGGCACACTGGGTCCGTGGATATCGGCGTCGAGCAGGCCGACCGAATATCCCCGTTTAACCAGTCCGGCAGCCAGGTTGACTGCCACTGTCGACTTCCCAACTCCTCCCTTGCCGCTCATGACCACGATCTTGTGCTTGACGCCGGAGAGCGCCTTTGCCTTATCTTCCTGAGCCATGCAGCCGTTGATGACGTTAATATCACTCATGAATGTCCTCTCGACGCTCCGGTACATTTTCTGGAAGCAATGTCATCCGGACCGCTGAAACTCTATAGAATGATTACTTATAGGTCTTGACGGCGAATACATTCGCTGAATAGTGTTGACCCACGTTCTTTTGGATCTTTGACCCACTCCCACTTCTGCATCTCAATACAATGCCGCCGAGATGATCCATATATTATTCTTAGATCAATGGTCGAAAAGTCACAGTAGAGCGGTATGTGATGCCCGATCATTTCATCGGTCCGATCATGGGGACACTGGGCAGATAAGGCTAACTTAAAATCGGGCGAGATATCATATTTATTATAGCTCCGAACAGGAAGTGCTGCCCTGACGGCCCTTGATTATATTCTGATCCTAAATGCCATCATCGCCCTGGTGTTGGTCTTCCTAGAGGAGAAAAGGCCGCGTAAGGCAGTGGCCTGGCTCGTTATCATGATAATGCTGCCGGTGGCAGGTATAATTCTCTTCCTGATCTTTGGGCAGAACCTCCGTAAGAAGAAGCAATCGGCACTCAAGTCAGCCAGGGATCATAGGTATATCGAGGATCTGCTGGCCCGTCACCGCATCGATAGACTTACCGAGATGTCCTCCCTGGACAAGGTAGGGATGGGAGAACATGATGATATGGTCAGTCTGCTGGCGCACAGTGATAACGCCTTCCTAACCAATAGCAACTGTGTATCATTCTTCTCTGATGGACATGATTTCTTCGACGCTCTGTTCAAGGTCATTGAGGATGCTCAAGATAATGTCAACGTGCAGTACTACATCATCCGCAACGACAAACTGGGTAACGCATTTTTAGACCTGCTTAAGCGCAAACGTGAGGAAGGGGTGGAGGTCCGCCTGCTAGTGGATGGGGTGGGGACAAGGCTTCCCCTCTGGAAGATTCGCGAGCTCCGAGAGGCTGGGATAATGTTCGAGATATTCTTCCCTCCCATGGTGTACGTGCTGCCGTTCCTGAACCACCGCATCAACTACCGCAACCATCGTAAGATCGTGGTGGTGGATGGCAAGATCGGATTTATCGGTGGCTACAATGTTGGGGACGAATACCTGGGAAAGGTACGACGATGGGGATATTGGAGAGATACCGCTCTCTGCATCGAAGACATGGCCGTCTGGGGTCTCCAGCTCCGCTTTCTTCTCGACTGGAACCACGCTTCCGAACAAAAGATGGAATTGGAGGAACGATACTTTCCGCAGAACCTCTCATGCACCGGCGATGTCCCTATTCAGATCGTAAGCAGCGGGCCAGATATGAGATGGCAGCCCATCAAGCTCTCCTATCTCAAGATGATCCATGAGGCCAAGGACAGCATATACATTCAATCCCCCTACTTTGTCCCTGATGAGAGCGTACGAGATGCCCTCATTATGGCCGCTCTCTCAGGCATAGATGTCCGCATAATGATCCCAGACAAGCCAGACCACCCCTTTGTGCACTGGGTTTCTTATTCATATTTAAGCGAATTGCTCGAATCAGGTGTCCGGGGATACATGTATGGGAGCGGTTTCATCCACGCCAAGACCATCGTAGTGGACGGGCGAATCACCTCTATCGGTAGTGCTAACTGGGACATCCGCTCGTTCGACCTTAATTTTGAGACCAATGCAGTACTGTATTCAGAGAGGGTGGGGGCCGAGCAGAAGGCCGCCTTCCTGGATGATCTTGGGAGGTGTCGAGAACTCACGTTGGCAGACTATGAGAATAGGACGCTGATCACACGGGGACGTGTTTTCATATCAAGGCTTTTCTCGGCGATCCTGTGAGTGACTCCATCGACGCAATGCATGAGTCATACGAGGCATGTTCTGTTCATAGTGGATGCGCAGTGATGGCAGGGCGTAGGGTGTGTATTTGGTCATGAGCGCCGCGCCTGTAGCGCCCTTGAGCAACATCCCCTTCTCCTTGCCCACCACGATGTTGCGGCGTTTGACCACGTCCTGGAGAAAACCATCTACATCCTGAGCTTTGGAACAGGTGACCACTGTCCCAAGGTCGCGAAGCAGGTGCCCATCCGTGCCAGCAGTCCGACCGAGCGACTTATCTTCGGCCAGTTCGGTGGCCTTCATGTTCATCTCCCTTGACATGCCCCCACACAGCACCTCCGCCGCGTCGAACTCCTCGATGAACCTCGGCGGCAGATAGCAGCGGTCAATGCATCGTTGCACCCCTTTATTGAACATCAGATATCCGTAAGGATGTGCGGCCGAGCGTACGCATTCGTACTCTCGGGAGCGTTCGATAATGGCCTCACTGTCCAGGTAGATGGCCAAGAAGGGACTCTTGCGTTTATTCTCATGAATATGCCGCCAGTAAAAGTGTTCAAGGTCTTTCACGGAATAGAAGTAGATCAGGATGTGCGGCCCATCGGCGGAACTGATCTCAATGCCAGGGATGATCGTAACTCCACTATCCATGTCGACAGCTTCCCTCACCCCACTTATGGTGTTATGATCGGTGATGGCTACTCCGCATCCGGTCTTCCAGGCGTGCTTGACTACACTCCTGACCGTCGGCGAGCCATCGGAATGGCAAGTATGGAAGTGCATATCCACTGGCGAATATCCCTCCAATAAAAGGGATGCATGGTCGGGGCTCTCGAATCTTACTGCTCTACTCATTACATCGTCTATTATACTCGGCCATGTGATAAGAGGATAACGGGTCAGAGTTCAATGACCATGCCGTCGAAGGCGGCCTCTACCAATGCATCGCCGCTCAGCGCTTCTATCTGCTTTTCCGATTCTGTGATGTCCTTGAAAAACCAGCTACCGAAATGAGTGAACACTATGCGTTGGCTTAGCGGTGAGAAGAATCTCACCAGATCGGGGATGCCGGTGTGGCCATGTATGCGTCCCTCGCTGTTCCGTCGGACCAGTCCCCCCTGACGGATAAAGGCGCCATCAGTCACTACCAGGTCGAGATCAGGGATGCGGTCACGGAACCTCTTCTGTACAGAGATCAAGTCTCCAGTATACATTATGCGACTGATGCCATCCTCAATAATGTAGCCGCAGGAACGAAAATTAGCGCTGTGGTTGGTGGGGACGGCCGTCACGGTGATGCCGTCAACCTCCTCCATACTCCGTATCACCTTGATCTCAGGATGTTCTCTCCAGGGCTGGGGCGCATATGCCGGGGCCGGCAGCGGTGGCACGGGTTCGTCCGTGAAGAAGGCATGATCTGCGTGGAAATGAGTGAGAAAGATGGCCCTGGGCTGGCGATCCAGGAAATGTTTTTCCCCAATGTCGAAAAGAATGTCATCTACCAGCACTCCGGAATGGAACATGTGCCCCGGGGCGGTGTGCTTCATATGCCCCCTTGTACCCAGGATCTCGATGCGCACGCTGGAGGAGATGGCTTCGCAGATACAGAAAGCTTACTTGCCCCGGCTGTCCTGGCAGTCTGTACAGAAGTATGCCGTGCGGCCGCCTATCGTGCGCCTTTCCAAAGTCCTGCTGCATAGTGGGCACGTTGCCCCCTTGCGGCGGTGATGAAGCAGATAGCTCGGGGGCAGTCGGGAGAATTTGGCTCCTGCCCTGATACTCTCACTCAGCACCATACTCATGGTTTGGTATATATGGCGCAGGTCTCTCCACTCTAGAGATTGAATGTCAGCATGGGGGGCTAGATGGCACTGGAATAGAATTTCGTCGGAGTAGATATTTCCCACCCCAGCGAGCTTGTGCTGGTCCATCAATGCATTCTTGGCCACTCCTCTGCTTTTTCCAAAAATATCAATGAACTGGCCTTCAGTCATTGACAACGCGTCTGGACCCAGTCCCTTATGCCTGATAAACTTCTCTGGCGAGTCGATGATGCCGATGCGGCCGAACAATCGAGGGTCATTGAAGGCTAAGAAACCATCCTCAAAGGTGAATAGGAATCGATTGTGGCGAGGCTCCTCGACCATACTGTCGAAGCACACAGGTTTACCGGTCATGCCAAAGTGCCAGGTTAACCACCTTCCCCCACTCAGTTCCAGGAAGAGTTGCTTGCCATGGCGACGGGCGGAGAGGAACTCGCCGCCTTCCATGGCGTCAATGAGTTCTCTCTCATTTGCGCCCTTGATGATAATAGGATTCTTGACCCTTGCTCGGATGATCGGGCGTTCCAGCGACGTCTGCTCGATGTATCGTCTGAAAGTCTCCACCTCCGGCAACTCAGGCATATCAGAGTGATGTATGGCCATATAGTCAATACTTGTCTTTCTTTTCTTGACCATTAAGTCTGGCGGCGTTCAGCGCTCTCCTCCGTGCTTTTAAAGCATTATTGAGGTGATGCAGGGGATAGGCCAGGAAGCGCTCACTTTGGCGTCGCTCCCACTTTATCCGTTCTTCCCGAGACAGGAACACCTCCTTGAGCTCGGTGAGCTCGCGCTGGGGAGAGAAAAATATGTAGACAGGAACACCCACCGCCAGCAACGCCATCCCCATCACCGCCACATCCGTACGCACCAGGAGGATGAGCATAATGGAGAGCATCGCCCCGGTCAGAGGGATGAGGCGACGGCCTCGCAGCCCGGCAGTCTTCTGAGGGTTCCTACGCAACAGGACGATGGCTGAGAGACAAGTGGCCAGATATACTATGGCAAGGAGCAGCACCGCCGAGCTAATGAGCACAGTCAATCCACCCAGGAGGGATATGATGAACGCAGTCAAACCTAGTGCAAGGATGGCCAGATAAGGCGTATTGAACCGTCCGTGCTTGCGGCTGAGGGCATGGGGAAGGAAGCCGTCGAGCGACATGGCATAGGCCAGGCGGGAGGTGCTCAATGTTCCAGATTCGTCCGCCCCGAGGATGGAAAGTAATGCCCCCACGCCCACGAAGAGTGCCACCACTCCGATGGCGCCCCCCTGAGGAGAGAATATGGCAGTAGCGGAATCTATGAGGGGGGAGCTGGAAGTGCGTAGGATAGTTTGATCCAGCGAAGCCATCACTGCGAAGTTGGTAAGCAGATAGAACCCCGCAACGATGAGCATACCTATCACAATGGATCTGGGCACAGTGCGCGTCGGTTCTTCAACATCCTCGGTCGGCAGGGTGCTAAGCTCGAACCCTGCATATGCCCAGAAGATAAGTATGAGGGCCTGCCCCGCTCCACCCACTCCATCGATGAAGAACGGCTCGAAGTGCGACACTGCCGCGCCGGGGTAAAATATAATGAATGCCAGCCCGCCCAGGATCACAAGGACAAGGGGGCTGAGCTTAATGATGGTGAGAGCATCGTTGGCCTTCCCCGCTACCTTTGTGCCGACAATATTTGTTATAATCACAATGCTGATGAATACTCCCTTAAGTAACGCCTGGCCAATGGCATCGATCCCCGGGACGAGAGCGGAGAAGTATTGGGCGAAGGCGACAGGGAATACAGAGAGGGAGAATAGCTCGGCCAGCAGGAGGGCCCATCCTATCATGAAGCCGGCGAAGGGCCCGGCTACTTCCTTGGTGTATGCATACGGGCCGCCCACCTTGGGGTCGATCATCACGCAGTAGGAGAATGACAATGCGATGATCAGAGCCATCAGGCCAGCGACCAACCACACGATGAGTGAGGCTGGTCCAACCAGGCGTGAGCCGATGGCGGTGACGATGTAAATGTCCGCCCCAATGATCGAACCGACTACTAGATTGGTAATATCGAATGTGCTGAGCTTGCGTCGATCTCCTTCTTGCTGTTGGTGAGAGGGATTCTGGGGCATGTCTCGCTCCGTGGGCGGCCCTGGGCGATCTCAGATATAGATGGTGTAGCGGTTGCGCGTAGAAGCACCATTCCTCCCATCTCTCTGGATGTTCTTACCACTTCATCTTTGGCATATCAATGACAATAAATTTGGCATCCTCCTCTGCCCTAATATTCGCTTCACCAATCATGCGGACCTGGTCGTTCTGACCTACCTCTCGCCTTTCCAAATCGATGACTCCGCTGGTAAGGTAGATGAACAGCATCCTTTCCTTCCCTCCGATCTGTACCATCTTTCCCTCTCCCAGGTTGCATGCATAGACGGTAGCGTCGGCAGCCATATCCATCCCGCCGATCCCTTCTCCCGATGCTATTGCCTGCAGGCGGTCCTGCCGCCCATCTTGGTGGAAATCCCCCTTGGCGTAAGAGGGAAGAAGCCCCCTCCGGCTGGGGAAGAACCACATTTGATACAGATGCACCGGCGACGGACCGCGGTTAAACTCCGAATGTATCACCCCCGTCCCGGCGCTAAGCCTCTGGGCCTCATTCGCCCTGATGGTGCCTTCATTCCCGGCACTATCTCGATGGGAAAGTTCTCCTTCCAGAACGAAGGTGACGATCTCCATCTCATTGTGTCGGTGATCGGAGAATCCCTTACCTGGCTGGATCAGATCGTCGTTGAATGCCCTTAGATTGCCAAAACTCAGGTTATTGGGATCATGATAGTCATTGAAAGAGAACAGCCAGCTTGTCTTAAGCCAACCGTAATCACGGGTATGGCGCTTCTCCTCAGGGATCACCATGATGCTTCTTTCCGCGAACATAATGTTACATTTGTATTAGGGGCACAAAAGGGTGACGATGGTCCGACCCCGTCCCGCATCGGAGCAGGATAAGTTTTTTGCCTCATATCCTCCCATCTCTTTATGTGATATTATGCCCCGAACTGCCGCCTGCAAGGTCTGTGGAGCCCTCTTGCCCCGACATCTTCAGAGCAGCTGGGTGGCATGGCTCCTGGCTGCGGTTTCATTGATATTATTGATACTTATTCCCACAGTCATAGGCCTTGCCACTGTTGAGGGAGGCCTTCTCATCTTCGTTAGCATCGTGGGGGCAGTGGTGGCATTATACCTTTTCCTTAGAACAGAGAGGATTTGTCAAGCCTGTCGCGATAGAAACGAATAGTGGGGGGGAGATGATGCAGAGGGCTCTTATCGGGTTGCTCCAGGCCGCCACGACACATCCAGTGCCTCATGGGACATGTCCCTGAACTGGGGTTGAACCAATTTCATGCAAGGCATGCAATATCTAAACAGCAAGGCGTCCGCTCGGCCCTGGCGGATACTCCACCCCCAGCGTTTCGGTCGCTCGTGTATCGACAGACTAGATTAGTATGGTCAGAACGGCCATGAGGCTCAGCGCGGTGGCGAGGGTGAAGGCGATGTACATCACGATCTTGGGCATACTGAGATCGATCAACCTATCTGGGTCGTGCTTATTCAGATCTTTCTGGAAAGCCCTATAGGCCAACGCGACGGCGCCCCATCCGATCACCGGGGACAGGAGCATTATGATGATGTTATCTGCTCCAATACCTACAAAGAAGACTATCAGGGCAGCGATCTCCAGGATCTGGATGCCGAAGCGCCCCGTGAGGTGGGCCCTGATAGGCTTCCCTTGTGAGCTGGCGCCGAGGGCCTTCTTCCTTTTTCTGCTGCGGTCGGTTCCCGAGAAGCTCATACCGCCCATGCATGTGCGAGTGGCATAAAAAGATACAGGATGTCTCCTCGACTGGCGTACTGCTCCAGTATAAGATGCCGTATGAGCGCCCATACGCGACTGGCGCATCCCTTACCATGGTGGCTGGAAGTTCTCAATGCTGTTGGGAGAATAGAGGAAGTAGATACGGGCACATAGTGACTGAACATCCATATACCGACTCTCTACACAGAGGTATGGAGGGGATGAGTGAAAGGCAAGGCAATGTGAAGAATCATCCGAACACTCTTGCCATGGTCAGGTCAAACATAATAGGATGAAATCAAACAGCGGGCCGTAATATCACTATTCCACTCTGGTTGCACACCACAGGTGTATGGGCTTCTCATCGGGTTATGGATATCCAGGTAAGAGTAAAACTGAGCAGCACTTCCATAGGTATCATTTGCATGGGGAAGTAGCCAGTATATCAATATCGTTTTAGATAATTCTAGCAAGTTTTATATGAGTCGGGAACAGAATCATCTATGAACGATCGGAGAGGTTTCCCCCTCTTCTTCAACAGGGCGCCAAGGGTGGATGGCGTTCCCGGTCGTTCTGCTGCGTTCTCCACCAGTACGCGAAATCGCGTCACCCCCCAAAAGTCCCAAACATCTTCCCACTCTTTTTTTCCAAGCCTTGAAATCCTTTCTTCCAATGTATGTAGTATCATAGAGGAACGTCTCGACCGAAGTTTCTTTGCTCGCCCCGCTTTGGAGATTGCTCCGGACTTGCTGGGCAAGCGTCTAGTTCATCACACTGCGGAAGGCACGTTCTCGGGCATCGTGGTGGAGACCGAGGCATATGGCGGTACGACCGATCCAGCTTCCCACGCCTACAAGGGCCGTCGGACGAAAAGAAATGAGGTCATGTGGGGGCCGGCCGGCCATGCTTATATCTATCCGATCTATGGCATATATCTGTGCTTCAACGTGGTTGGAGGAGTGGACGGCTCGCCGGAGGGAGTGTTCCTGCGTGCCGTGAAGCCATGTGACGGCGTGGATCTCATGGCCCGGAATAGAGGGATGATTCTGGATGAACGTAATATTCGACGGATCGCCAATGGCCCCTCCAAGCTATGCATTGCTTTCAACATCACTCGCGAACTCAATGGTGTCGACATTATCACTGGCCCTCTTTACTTTACATCTGGAGAATGCATCGATGAAGTGACAGCTTCGAGGCGCATAGGCGTCGATTATGCCGGGAAAGGTGCTGAATATCCATGGCGCTTCCTCATCCGGGACAGTGAGTTCGTGAGTCGGCCTGCCTAGGGCGATACCATCATCTCCGGACGCCCCTACTCCCATGAGCACGGCGACGTCGTAAAGCTCCATTTTGGTATCATCGGCGGTATCTTAATGGAAGTGACATCTGCCCCATCTCCGCCGCCATGATCATGATGAATCAATTTGGCCAGGGCACTCCACACTGTCGTTTGAGAGGAGAACAGGTATCTTTGTGTTCATACCTTCACGAGCGCTGATAGAGATCTTGCCGAAGCCATGGGGGCAAGTGTTCTGGCGCAGCATGCAACCACTACTCAGCGCCTTCTACCGTTAATCTATAATAACTCGCCCTTCCAACACATCATGAGTGGAGTGAATGGTAGACGCGGAGCACAATATCAACCGACTTGCTGGGGAATGGCATGTACGCATGAACTTCACCATGGAAGATGGTAGCACGGCCAAGGGCACGGGAACCGCTACGGTAAGATCTATAGCTCTAGGCCGGGGAGTTGGCCTCATTCTCGAAGGTGATGTGGAGGGAATAGGGTCTTATGAAGAACACAGTACGATGGCGTATGACTCGGAGAGTGACCAGGTATGTATGTTTGTGGTAACTTCGCTGGGTATTGTGCACTCACACTTCGGTCGTTTTGATGGTGATAATTGCCTGACACTTCGTTGGCAGGGAACTCTTGGGGGTAAAGCGGCGGAAGAGGAGATTACACTATCATTCCTCTCCGAGGACGAGTTCGCTATACAGCAGGTAGACCGGATCGAGGGTAATGTTGCTACCACTGGAGAGTATGCTTTCCAGCGTAAGGGACGCAAGGTGCTGGAGGGGCCAGTCCCCTCATTTGCATGACCAGGTCCAGGCTTCCGTGTGAAGAGGGCAGACATGTCAAGTTTCAAGATGGTGTGAGTCGAATACATTGCTCATGAACGAGCGCGACCGCCTCATCGCCTCCTTAATGTTAGATCCTGTTGACCGCGTACCGGTGATATCTCATCTGCAGACTGGGACAGTAGACCTCATGGGTGCCAGCGGGGCCTTCTGGCCGGAGGCCAACCGCGATGCCCGGAAGATGCTTACCCTCGCACTGGCCGCCCATACCGTAGCCGGATTGGAGAGCGTCAAGGTACCCTTCGACGTTGCCCTGGATTCCACCGCCTTTGGCGTGATGACTGGCAGGGACGCCATCGACCGTCCGCCCTCCATCATCGAACCGATGATCCACACCATCGATGATGTGGAACGACTGAACATCCCAGACCCCCATCGCGATGGCCGGGCGCCGGTGGTGCTGAAGGCCCTGAGCATACTCCAGGAAATGGACTTAAGAATCCCCATATTCGGCGGAGTCATCGCCCCGTTCATGTTGGCTGGTCAGATGCGCGGCGAGGAGGCTGCCATCATGGACCTCATTCTCAACCCCAATCTTATGAGGGCGCTGCTGTCGAAGTGTGCAGAGTGGGGAGCCATATACACTGAAGCGCAGATCGACGCCGGCGCCGATGTAATAACCTTGGTCGATGCCACCGCATCCGGCACGATCCTTTCGCCGGAGCAGTACGCCGAGTTCGCGTTACCATTCCAACGTGTTGTCGTCGACGCCGCCCATAGAAAGGGCGCCCCGGTCATTCTGCATATCTGTGGAGATACTTCCATGAACCTTGATCTCATGATATCCACTGGCGCCGATGGCCTCAGCGTGGACCAGTGTATGAATATGGCCTGGGTGAAAGAACGGACCAGGGGACTATGCGCCGCCGTGGGTAACGTCTCGCCCACCACCACTTTACTATTCCACTCCCCTTCACAGGTCCGGCAAGCCTGCAGGGAGATCATGGAGGCGGGAACCGACATCCTCGCTCCGGGTTGTGGCATTGCCCCGAGGACTCCCTTGACCAACCTTGTAGCGATGGCCAATTCAGTGAAGGAATATGAAGGGAAATAAAATTCCTAGACGTCAACTGGCCATGCCAGCGCTTCCCATTATATCCTGTCCAACAAAGGCTGACCTGTTTATGACTAGAGAGGATGGATAAATAGAACAATGAACCACAATCGCGGCAGTTGTGGATCTTGGCCGCGGCGAGCCCGACTCCACCCATGAGCGCCCCCATCTCGGATGGATATCCACGGGCCGCACCGACGAAGGCAGTTACGAAGAATGTATGGGGTGATGAGAGCCTAACGTCCTCCATGGCGCTGAACTCAACTGGTCTATCCGACATGCTCGGTGGGATGGATTCATTCACGGTGCCTGCTTCGAATGATGCGGCATTCGCGACTGCTCTTTGATCGCCTAGTAATCTATTACTGTCAGAATGCTGATGTCTTCACCACATGAGCCTTGCATCTTTATTGGAGACGCATGTGAAGAAAGACGATCTGCTGAAGGTCAACAAGGGGCTAGGTATACAGGCCAGAGGGACCAAGGCCGAGCTTACCAAAGCGCTCCTCGCGGTGACCGACAGCTCGCCCACCCGGACGCTCACACTTTTCAACAAGGAAGTATTGCAGCAGATCTGCCGCAAAATCGGCTCCTCTCCAACCGGGACAAAGGAGCAATTGATCAAGCGGATCTATTCCAAGGAGCTCCGGCCCAGAAAATGAGCCATTCCTCTCTGGCCATACCGTAACGCCCCTGCATGGATTGGCCTGGGGAAATCGGACTCGAATAAGCATTTATATCATCATTCTGTTTATCGAGAACATTGAATAGAACGATACGAGTTCTTTACGTTGATGACGAGAGTGCGTCACACGAGGTCACGAAGCTTTTCTTGGAGAGATCAGGGGACCTCACCGTAGAGGCCGCGCACTCCGCCAGGGAAGCCATGCAGCGTATGGCATCTTCACATTACGATGTCATAATATCTGATTATCAGATGCCCGACATTGACGGTCTACAGTATCTAAGAATGGTGCGGGAAAAGGATCCAGACATACCTTTTATTCTATTTACGGGTCGAGGGCGGGAGGAAGTTGTCATCGAAGCCTGCAATGCCGGTGTGACTTCTTACGTGCAGAAAGGTATCGATATAGATGCCCAGTTCACCGAGCTGGAGCATCGGGTGAAGCAGGCGGCGGCGAGATTGGCGGCGGAGGAAGAGCTGAGGACCAAGAAGCTCCAGGCCAATATGGCCATGGATCTGGCACGGATAGCCAGCTGGGAGTATGATCCCTGGAAAGGCCTGTACAAGTTCGACGATATATTCTATGATCTATACGGGACCGACGCTCGGCAAGAGGGCGGTTATCTTCTGAGCCCGGAGAGGTATCTGCAGGGGTTCGTCCATCCCGACGATCATGAATATGTTTCTCAAATGATCCTAAAAGGTTTCAATGGTAATTCGCCCGAGGGGCAGCTACAGATCAGGCATCGCATGGTCCGAAGGGACGGCGAAATCCGCGCCATGCTAGTCCGTGCGGAAATGATGATCGATGCCAATGGCAACCTTCTCAAGATCATCGGGGTAAGCCAGGACATCACGGAGAGATAGACTCTCATTCGGGTACTTTATTCTCGGTGGCCGGCACAAGCTCTGCCTTGTAGGTAAGGAGGAAGGCGGCCAGAATAGATATGGCGATTATCGGAGCCAGGCGGACATCGAAGAGCGTCTGGATGATGAGCGCAAGAGCAATGGGAGACTTCAGTAGGGCAACGGATATGCCAGACATCACACATACAATGCAGACTATTTCTGGGATGAATGGCAGCATCTGATGGAGTGCCAGGCCGAGCGCGGTGCCCATGAAGAACGAGGGGAAGATATACCCGCCAGACCAGCCAAGGGCGAGGCAGGTGGCGGTGATAAAGACCTTGAGCAGGGCGAGGACTATCAGCATGATCAGTCCGAGCTTGGCAGCATCATTGAGGAGCACCTGGATCTCGGCGTCGCCTGAGAAAAGAAGTACCGGGAAGAGCGCGCCAACCGCGCCAAGGATAAGGCCGGCGAGCAGGGCGAGGGCGACTGGATGTGTTTTTCCTTTCTCTGCCAACGACCTCATGCCCTTGAATAGGCGAATGAACAGCAGCCCGACCAGGCCACCCAGCAGCCCGAGCAGGACTGCATAACCCAGGTCAAGCAACCGCCACTCCTCGTAAGCCGGAAATATATAGCCGCCGCCGAAGACATAGCCAGTGAGGGCAAAGAAGACCCCATAGCCGACCGAGGCGGCCACGATGGAAGGCAGCAACAATTTCCATGACAGTTTTCCCTTCTCCAGACCGCCCTCGATGGTGAACATGGCGAAGCCGAATGGCGAGCCCAGGAAGGCGCCGAACATGCCGCTCATACCGGCGAGGGTGGAGATCGCACCGACTGGCCGTTTCAGCCCCATCCGCTCTGCAAGCCATGTACCCAGGGCCCCGCTGCCGCCTGTCAGCGGCCCCTCTGGCCCAATGGAGCCGCCGAACAGTAACCCGACCAGGCCACGCAGCAGACCCACCATGCCATTGCGTGGATCAAGTCTCCCGTTCTCGACAAACTCCCCTAACTCTTCTGCCAGCAGCGCTGGCCTGGTCCGGGTGCAATGAGTAATGAGTCCGACCAATAGGCCGCCAAGAGTGCAGGCGACTATGATGAAGAGGGCTGATTCAGTCCCACTGGAGAGGCCGAAAAGCTGCGGTATGAACTCCCAGATGAGTTGCGTACCCTGCGTCATAATGATTATGAAGGCGAGAGTGAGGAGCGCGCCAAGTGCCCCCACTGCAGCTGACAGAAGGAGCAGTTTGTAGAACGGTCTGCTTCGGATGTCCACCACTTGCTCATTGGTCTCGTCCACTGAGGCCCCATTATTTCATGGATGCTTCTACCTCTTATCACTTGGCGTGTGGAAGCTTTGTAGAAATCATCATGACCGAGGTTGAATGAGCGATGTAACGTCGGCATGGAATGACCTCGTCAGAGGTCAGCCGATGCTCTTGCACGAGAACGACTGGCCCTGGGCGGAATGACCTCATGCCGGACGATATCACACTGAAGAACAACAGTATAATGTGTGCAGTCGATCAAATAGCGAAGGGGGCCGGCCGGCGTTCTGCAGCATCAAATTAAGGAGAGGGGCGCCCAGATAGTCCGCTATAAGGGAAGGCTGGCCGAGGCGGCCACCGCGCGGGATAAGAACGGTGCGAGGGTGAGACAGGACGAGCCCTGGTTGAAATCGGTTGGCGAAGTGCGGAACGATCTAAGAACACTCATCTAGGGCCTTCATTCTTGCTGCAATATGAACATGATCATCGAGTTCCTCCCACTATCATCTGATTAGTCTTTTTCAAGTACTTTGCTGGGATGGGGGAATGCAGCTTCCAAGTGATGCTCATAGGGCGGCTGCCTTCATGCTGGACGTACTCTGCAGCGCCAAGATAAGTATAAGGTGCGGTGCGCCCGAAAGAGTCCTTCTTTGATTCCCGAACAAAGAGCAGAATACGATTATCTTTCTCTTTATGGTGGATGTATCTCTGGCCAGTCGGAGAATCCTCTGAAGTCGTACTCTGGCTTTGCCAATGAAATAACCACTGGTTGATAGAATAATCTTTGTACATTGTGGTTGGTGAATAGTCTTTGTTGGACTTATTTAGTGTAATAAAGAAGAGATCCATTTTCTTGTCGGGAAGATATTTGACGCCTTCTCTCACCGATGAGGGTTTGAAATAGTCCATTGATACCAAGATCTGATCTCTCGAATAGTTACAATAGAGGTCAAGCGGACATTCGGCACCTAGGTCGCTAGCTTGGTCTATGAAATCAATATGGTCGAGCTGGTAGCGTAAAATGTCTTGCAGTTCATCATAAAGCCGTGCATTCTGCTGCAGTCGTCTCAACCCGTCGATAGTGGATGCAAACCCACAATCGGCCGCACTCTTCTGCCAGATGGTGAACTGTAACATTTGCAGCATTCTATACTCAATTGCTTCGAGATTATCCTCACTCACATTGTCGATATCGGGTAGCAGTTTAAGCAAGAAAACTATCCATCGGCGTGAATCGATTGTACATAGGCGGTTAAATGCCTTAGTTAATAATTTTTCATCCGGCTCGATGAAGTTGTCAATAACACCTGCCTGAGCACACAGTCTGGAAAAGGTTGCGTTTTTGTAAATGCTCCTAATATCCATGTGGTAGTAGGAGAGGAAGTTAGACAATGTCAGCGGAAGTCCGCTCTCTTCTGTAAACGATTTTATTCGAGAGATGATGCCCGATTTTCGTCCCAGTGATGCGTTGATATTGTCGAAAATATACTGTTTTGCTTTAGGCTCTAGCTGAATATAGCATCCCTTAGGGAGCGATACAAACCCATTCTTAATCTCAGTCCGAATATCCTTCGCTGAACTGCTAAGCAGCGCCTCAAACTTCTCTTCAAAACGGTATTTTTTGTTCGCCTGACCGATGAAGTCCAATACGGTAAGGCATTCTTTCCCTTCTGAAAGACGCAGACCGCGGCCAAGCTGCTGCAAGAATATGGTTAAACTTTCAGTAGGACGGAGGAACAGAACGGTATTAACTTCAGGTATATCGACGCCCTCGTTGTAGATGTCCACTACAAAGATGAATCTGATCTCCCCGCTTACCAATCGCTGCTTAGCAGTATTTCTTTCACAATCATCCGAATTTCCAGTCAAGCTGATGGATGGAATTCCCCACTTGTTGAAGCAGTCGGCCATGAAATTGGCGTGAGCGACTGAAACGCAGAAACCCAATCCCTTGACCTCATCAATGTTGGTTACATACTTCTCGATCGATCTTACGATGTTGTCCGCGCGGCGTTCCGCTACCAGTTGGTTTATGGTGTAGAGGTTTGACAATTCGGTTTTATCATAGCCGCCCCTCGTCCATTTAACATCAGCTAGATCTACAGTATCAGTGATGCCGAAATACTGAAACGGGCACAGTAACTTTCTATCGATCGCCTCAGGCAAACGGATCTCGGCAGCGATTCGGCCATCAAAATATGACAACACGCTCTTGCCATCCAGACGCTCTGGGGTGGCGGTGAGACCAAGCAGTATCTTTGGGGTGTAATGTTCGAGTAACCTTTGATAAGTCGGGGCAGCCGCGTGGTGGAATTCATCTACTATAATAAAATCGTAGAAGTCTGGAGAGGTCTTCTCATCTAAAGCTTGAGACTGGAAGGTTTGAATCGATATGAATAGGTGATCCAGATTATCGGGGCGGTAAGCGCCAACGAACAAGTCGCCAAAGTTTTGGTTCTTCATTATGCCCTGGAAGCATGCAAGGCTCTGCTTCAAAATTTCTTCTCTATGCGCGACGAACAGCAGACGGTTTGGTTTGCCCGGGTTGTCTTTGCAGAACCGCTTGTAATCAAATGCTGAGATGACTGTCTTTCCAGTCCCAGTTGCTGCAACGATAAGATTTTTGTAACGGTTCCGAATAGAACGTTCCGCCTCAAGTTTATCCAATATTTCCTGTTGGTATGGGTATGGCGAGACGTCGAATAGAGGCAACGTCGATGACCTGCCGCTCTGGCGCTCAGAGCGCAGTGCCTGAGCGAGTCGATCACCCTGCTCTGCGTCGTAGTCCTCAAACTCGCTGGAATTCCAGTAACTATCAAAAGTTGCGCGGATCTTTTGCATTGTTTCAGGGAGATCCTGCGCTGTAATCTTCACATTCCATTCTAATCCGCTAGAAATAGCAACATTAGATAGATTGGACGAACCGACATATGCAGTGTTGAACCCGGTCTCACGATGAAACATGTACGTCTTGGCGTGAAGTCTCGTCCGTTTGGTGTCATAAGATATTTTGATTTCAGTGTTTTCCAGCTTTGATAGTTCTTCGATGGCTTTGGCGTCGGTAGCTCCCATATATGATGTTGTAATGACCCGTAACTTTCCGCCACGTTTCGTGAACTTTTCGATTTCATCGATTAGGAGGCGAAGACCACTCCATTTAATGAACGAAACCAGCATGTCTATGTGATCTGATGACGCGATCTCTTTCTTCAACTCCATCATCATACTTGGTTCGTGAACTGCGCCGGTGAACAGCGAGCTCTGCGCCATCGATGTCTCTGGCCTGATGACTTTTGTCTTCTTGCATACTGCATGAATACTATCCCTTTTCTCGATCAAGGCTAGCAATTGCCTAGCCTCTTCATCTACCGACAGGTCGTCAAAGGCGATCTCATCAGTTGCCTGGGCAATGACACTAACTAGGCTATTCACAAGTCTCACTTGTGCATCGACACTTCCTCGGTCGCCAATATTAGAGAGTCCTTTTTCTAATATTGATGCAATATAATTAGAGAGGATTTTGGGGGCTTCCGTCTCATCTATTGACTCGGTTATTGAAAGCAGGTCAGGATGAACGCTGATGGCGTTTGCAATTTCTTTGTTGACAACCTGCTCATATAATCCTGGCTTCAGCATGTTTAATCTAGAGAAGTAATATGGTTTCAATAATATACATAGAACTGTTGAATTTTTATGACATAATTATCTGAAAAATATCGCTGGCTAATTGTTGCCCCATAGTTCTACTGCGGCCGTGGTTTCTTGGAATATCATTGTACCTTCTCTAACGAATTCGTATCCATCGATTGAATATCCCTGATTATTTCCAGATCCTGCTTCAGGCTCACTTTCACTGGGGATTCTGGAGCTATCACGAGTTTTACCTTCTCGGCGTGGTAGTCCTCCGCCGACTTGCCAGACCAATCACCAATTATCTTTAGATCCAGTTCCACTAGCTGCAGTCCGACGAAGCTTACCGATAGGTCGTAAAGCATCTCTACCAGAAGCCAGGGGTCAAAGCCCATCTCCTGTGGTATCTCCTTAGGATACTCCACCAGTATAGACGGCAGCTTGTGCGAGAAGGCGTGGGCGCGGCACTTATCGTCGCCGGTGAGGAAGATGACGTCCAGGCGTTGGTCCGCGGAATGCTCCGCCAGTGAACGCACGATCTCGTCGTCGATACTTTCCTTCTCATCGAGAACCTTTCCTCCTCCCACGCGCCACAGGCCGCACGTCCGACCGAGGACATCGATCTCCGTCTGGGCGTTGAGCGCCTTCCTCCCTTTCTTGTAGCATATGTTATTCATTCCCCGCACCAGCACCTGATCTCTGACGGCGCGCTGCAGCTCGGCGATGTCGCCACGGGAGTACTTGCGGGCAATGGAGCGAGAGATCTCCTCCTCCACTAGATTGGAGACGATGACTTGCACGTCCCTCGGTCGGAAGCCTATGCGATTGAGTGCATCACCGTACAGGAAAATCCTGCTGAACAAACGATGATAGGCGATGTTGGTATCGATAGCGAAGGCTACTTGCCGGGGGTATCGATAGGGGTCATTCCTCCGCTCCAATGCCGCTTCCATCTCATCGCATATCGGGCGGGTCACTTCATCGGGAAGCAGTACCGTGTGCCATACCGCGGTTCGAAGGTCTTCGTAGTTGGGAAGATCGTCGACCGCTGCCGACGCCCCCTTGGAGCGTATCGGCGACAGGGCGTCGTGGAACTCCTTCTGGCCGGCCAGCATGTGGATTTCATTCTTGACGAGATCTATGCTCAACAGGTCGAGATCTAGGAGGATCGACCTGATCGTCAGTGAGGGCAGCTGGTGCAATCTCGCCTCATTGATGACCGCCATCAGGAAGTCCTTGGACACAACCTCGGATGTCATGGCCGGCCCTCCGCAAGTACATCGATCATCCGCTGTCCCTCCACCGGTATCAGGATGTATGGTCGGTCGGCATTCCTTAGCGAGTCGAGGCGCAGGTAGAATACGTGCTCCACTCCGGTGAGATCGTTCATCAGCGAGCCGAGGACAAGATCCTTGGTTCCCGACGTCACGTCAATGGCGATGCGATGACAGCCTCGGTGATACTCGCCAATCAACCGCTTGATGACTGACGATATCGAACCGATGCTACCTGCCTCCACTCTCTCGATATATACCTCGGCATCTGCATTGAAATTGTTCAACACCGTCCGCAGGCGGCGCGAGGCCTCTTCAGAATCGACCCCATCGGTACATGCGTCAATAATATGCACGCGGTCGGGGACGAACCCATACTTGCGCATCGATGCCCACGATGAGTTCACCAGCCCCCACACCGACCGGCCGAGCAGTGTGATTAATACCTTCATCCATCGCCACCGGAAGGATGCATTGTTAATGATACATAAAAATCCATGCCAGTATACATCTCGCTAGTAGATGCATAATTGATGCGGTTCTCTCTTAAATAAGCGGTGAAATGGACATAGGGTAAAAAGAAAATTTAAATTAATAGATATAATTCCAGAGTAGATTGCGGCAGAAATCAATATCAGGAAGGCAGAGGAATTAATATCCTTATCCACTAATTCATTCTACTTTCAGGGCCCCCTCCCCAACTTTTTTATTTAACAATCAATTATTTGACCCCTGTGGCAAAACCTATTCTAAAGTGGGCGGGGGGAAAGCGGCAAATCATCAAAGAGATCCTCGCTCACTTTCCCCGAGACTATAAACTCCGCAGCTTCCATGAGCCGATGTTCGGAGCCGGAGCAGTAAGCTTTGAGATTGGGCCCAAAGATGGCACAATAAATGATGTCAACCGCCGTCTGGTTAATCTATATGAGGTGGTCAAAGAGTGTCCGGAAGAGTTAATATTATTCAACCGGCGGCACCAGCACTCAAAAGAATATTTCTATAAGGCGAGGGAACGATTCAACGCTCCAGTAAGGGGAGAGTCCCTCGATCCCGTGGAGGAAGCCAGCCTACTCATCTATCTTAATCGCACTTGCTTCAACGGACTCTATCGGGAAAACTCAAGCGGTGCATTCAATGTGCCATTCGGCAGATATAAGACTGTCGATTTCTTCCAGGAAGAAAGTATCCGTGAAGCCAGTATGGTCCTTGGCAAGCTGGAAATCCATAATGAAGATTTCACCTATGTGCTTGAGTTGGCGAGACCCGGAGATCTTATTTATTTTGACCCGCCGTACCATCCAATAAGCGAGACGGCCTCGTTCACTTCATATCATATGAATGGTTTCGATCTCAAGGATCAGGAGCGCCTACGTGATGCCATGGTTGAGCTGCATGAACGAGGCGTCATGGTCATTCTCAGTAATTCAAATGCACGGGAGATTAGAGAACTTTACAGCCAACTAGATGGTTTTACAATTTCCGACATTAAAGCCAAAAGGGCCATCAACTGCAACGGGAGCAAGCGAGG
>JAAYQQ010000055.1 GCA_012519255.1 Methanobacteriota archaeon
CGACATGCCTGAGGTGGACAGGCTCTATGTCACAGATAAGAGCCGTGACTTTGCCCGCCCTCTCGTGAAGGACCTGGGCAAGGCAGAGTATATCAGCAGTCAAAATGACCGCCTATGTAAGATCTTCAATGAGATCGACCTTGCAGTTGAGGCGGCCAGCCAGGAGGCGGCCCGGAATTATATCCCCCTCGTACTGGAGAACGGCGTTGACGTCATGGTAATGTCAGTGGGAGTGTTCGCCGATGACGAATTCAGAGAGAGATGTTTCACTCTGGCCAAGAAGCATCGCTCCCACATCTATGTGCCCTCGGGAGCGATCTGCGGTACAGATGGCCTACACGCAGCTTCTTCAGCGAATATCTCAGAGGTACACCTTACTACGCGTAAAGGGCCAAAGGGACTACAGGGCGCCCCTGGGCTGCAGATGCGTAATATCGATGTCACTTCACTTAAAGAGCCCACCGTGGTCTTCGAGGGAAATGCCCGCGATGCGGCCAACCAATTTCCAAAGAACCTCAACGTTGCGGCCACAATATCTCTGCTGGGAGTGGGATTTGATAAGACAAAGGTTACAATCATCTGCGATCCCAGGACCGAGCGCAATTCTCACACCCTGACGGTAAAGGGCGACTTTGGTGAACTGAGTTCAGAGACGCACAATGTACCCTCGCCCATGAATCCAGCGACCTCATATCTCGCTGCACTATCTGCCGTGGCAGCCATAAGAAGGATCCTGGGCAATGTCTGGATAGGAGTATAAAAATAAGATAGCCCCCAAGGGGGCGAGGGGGTTTATTTTTTCTTGGCAGATTTCTTCGCAGCAGCGGCCTTCTTGGGGGCAGGTTGCTCGATATCGATATCCTCTTCAACCTCACATTCTTCATAGTCGAGGAAGTCAAGCATGGCCTCCTCCAAGTTGGCCAACATCTCTATGGCCTCATCCTTTTTGCCCTTATCCAGAAGGTCGAGGGTTTCTGAGACCATGTCCAACATGCTCTCTAGCTCGTTATCGAGATCCTCAAAAGCGGTTCCTAGTGTGACCATGTAATTCACCTATTCTCTAGTTCATATCTACACTCAGTTTAAATATTTAAAAAAATTGGAGAAGACTCTCCTTCTGCCGTAATGCCAGGGGGATTTTTCCAGGGGCCTCAGCCGTTGTTGCAATCATTATATAATGAGCAGATTATCATTATTGCAGCAAGGAATGTGTATGAAGCGGATTGGCTGGTTCACCACTGCCCGGGGTCCTGGCTCCTATGGACTTTTCAAGGCTATCATAAGCAACATTGAGAGCGGAGAGCTCGACGCCCGGCTCTCCTTCGTATTCATCAACCGAGATATCAAGGGGAACGAATACCGCATGAAGATTATACAGATGGCCGAAGAGAGAGGTATTCCCGTCATAATCTTGCCTTCTGATGCATTCATGCCCGACCTCAAGGCAAGGGATGTAGAAGCCTGGCGGAACGCCTATGGGCGGGAGCTTAGAGATCGCATCTCTCCATATGGGATGGACTTTGGCGTCTTGGCGGGCTATATGCTCATAGTCGACCCCCAGACTTGTCATGAACACGTCTTGATAAACCTCCATCCTGCTCTTCCAGACACTTATAAGGGCACCTGGAAGGAGATCGTGACCAGGGTCGCTAAGAGCTCTGACCATGCCTATGGGGCGACAGTCCACCTATGTAGCCCGATATTGGATTGCGGAGATGCCATTGCTTATGACTCCTTCGAGCTGGATGAGCTTAGAAAGCGGACTCCTCGAGAGGAATTGCCCGATGCCATCCGGGCAAAGGAGGTCGCACGAGAGATTCCCCTACTTATGGAGTCTATACGATTGCTCGTCAACGAGGATATCACGGTGCGTGAAGGCACTTTGCTCGATCGCCAGGGCAAGAGACTGGCCTCCCCCCTCGATCTTTCCGACAGGATCACTGCTCTGACCGGGGAGAAATGATCCCCATTGATGGAGCCATAGCGTAACTATAAACCGCGCTCCTGCTTTTCCGCTATAGGATCTCATGAAGGAAAGAGCCCAAAGTATATTCTCTAAGCTGGTTGAGCCAGTAGATGCCATCCTGTTAATCAATGCTGAGGAGCCGCTCTTGGATGTCGCCTTCTACTATGCCACGGGCCTTACCTCCGGCCTCTTTGAGGGGTGTCCTGCCATACTTTGGCCAGATGGTCGAACGCAGATAATCTCCTCTCGCCTGGAAGAGACTAGCGCGAGGACCTCTTATTCCGACATATTGATCTTTGCCAATAAGGCCGAGCGCGATCAATTGCTTACAGAATCTCTCAAGGGAGTAAGGCGGCTGGGTTTTAATGGCGACGGCCTCACTTATGCGAACTTAAAGGTCATCGAACGCGTAGCGCCTGGAGCACAGCTATTGGATGTGGGAAAGGCCATTCAGGCCGCCCGCATGATCAAGGATGCCCGGGAGATAGAAGCCATAAGGCAGGCCTGTCGCATTGCCTCAAAGGTTGCTGATGAGATCCCTCTCATGCTGCACGAAGGAATCAGCGAGACGGAGATGGCAGCCGAGTTGGGATATCGTATGCAGAAGCTAGGTGCTACATCGATCTCGTTTGAGACGATCTCTGCGTTTGGTCCAGGTTCAGCCGAACCGCATTATACGCCAGGGCAGAGGCGTCTCCGCCCTGGAGAGCCTGCCCTCTTCGACTTCGGGTGCAAGTATGATCGTTATTGTTCCGACATCACCCGGACCTATTTTTTGGAATCCATCCCAAAGAAGTTTGAACGCATCTATCAGGTCGTTCTAGAGGCGCAGCAGAAGGCACTGGATACAATTAGAGCGGGGGTCAAGGGCTCAGACGTCGACGCCGCCGCGAGAAACCACATCGACCGCTCTGGATACCCGGATGCACTCATCCACTCCGTTGGCCACGGCCTTGGACTTTCTGTCCATGACGGAGGCAGGATGGGGCCCAACGATAATCTAGTACTGGAAGAGAATATGGTTATGACCGTTGAGCCTGGCATCTATATTCCTGGCAAGGTCGGGGTCCGCATAGAAGACAATATCCGCGTCACCCGGGATGGCTATGAGATGCTTACCTCTGCGGACAAACGACCAATGGCGGTGTGAGTATGCAGGACCTCTTATTGGAGGCAGTAGAGAGGATGCGCGACCTTGGGGCTGAGTTCTGCGATGCCCGCTTCCAAGATAGCGCCGGTCTCATCATACGTGTTTCCGACGGCGAGACGCGCATGCTGACCAAAGCTCGCCTTGCTGGCATATGTTTAAGGGCCCGTATGGGCGGTTCCTGGGGTTATTCGGCCACGGTGACCACAGATGGGGGCAATGTGCTCTCGGCGGCGGCCCAAGCGGTACGATCGGCGAAGTCAGGTACGGCTCCCGGCAGACCGATTCCGGAACAAAAGGCCAGGACAGGCGATCATCGTGCCCGCGTCAAGGTACATCCTTCCACTGTTCCAGTAGAAGAGAAGCTATCCATGGTCCAGGACCTTGACTCATATCAGAAGGTCTCGGATAGGATCGTCAACACCAATGCCACCTATGCAGAGGGAATACGCAAAATATCCCTGGCAAACTCCTTTGGCACCATCGTCAGCTGGGAGGATGTCCGCCTGCGTCTGATAGCGAACAGTGTTGCTGCGGATGCAGGGAGGCGAGAAATGTATTTCAATATCATGGATGGGACCGGCGGCATGGAGGTTGTGAGAGGAAGGGATCTACAGGAGATGGGCGTCGCCACTGCTAAGGAAGCAGAGATAATGCTTGGGGCAGTGAAGCCCCCTTCTGGCCTAATCACCTGCATCACAGATCCGGTGTGCACTGGACTTCTGGCCCATGAGGTAATGGGACATGCTTCTGAAGCCGATGAGGTGGTCAAGCGGCGTTCATTCCTAACTGATAAGGTGGGGGAGGTAGTGGCCAATGAGCAGCTGACCATGGTCGATGATGGCGCTGTGGAAGGCGCCTACGGGTCGCTCTCTTTCGACGACGAGGGAACCCCTCCCTCACGTACCGTCATCATCGAGGATGGCGTATACAGGGGTTATATGCACTCTCTGGAAACGGCAGCGGAACTCGATGCTGCGCCCACCGGTAACGCTCGGGCTCAGGACTTTGGCAGGCGTATTTGGGTACGCATGACCAACACTTTCTTTGAGGCTGGTGATTGGACTCTTGAGGAGATGATCGAAGGTGTCAAATTTGGCATTGTCACCGACCGCATGATCAATGGAATGGAAGATCCAGTTGGTGGAGGCTTCGAAGCCAAGGCCCTTCGTGGTTTCCTTGTAGAGAATGGAGAGATAACCAAACCGGTACGTTCATTGACTCTGACCGGCAAGGCGCTAGATATTCTCCGGACCACTGATGCAGTAGGTGACCGGGTACAGCTCGACGCGGGCATGTGCGGCAAGGGCACCGAGGATTACGTCCCCGTGGCATCAGGCGGCCCATACTGCCGCTCCAAGATCCTTGTGGGAGGTGATTAGGTGGATCTGCGTGAGATGACGGAGCAGGCCCTTCGCTGTTGCACGAGGGAGGGAGCTGTCCAGGCGGATATCTTCGCTGCCTCTGGGCGGACCGTTAGCGTCTATGTAGAAGATGGCCTCATCAAGAACACCGAGGAGAAGGAAGACCAGGGCATATCGGTCCGCGTTCTAAAGGGCCGGAAAATGGGACAAGCATCTGCGAGCTGTGCAACTATAGGCGATGTGGATAAATGCGTGAAGGCAGCATCCAGACTGGCTGACCTTGCTCCTGTATCGAGGACCTTCCAGAGTTTGCCCATGCCTGCCCCCTCCACACACTCGCCCGATAATTGGGATCCTTCGGTGGACCGGCTGGAAGGGGGCACCCTAGGCGAGCTCGCTGGTTTGATTGTGGATGCGGCGGAGATGCATGGGGTCAAGGTATCCAAGGGTATGATCCGTGGCGGGAGCGTTGAGACGCTGGTACGCAATAGCAACGAAGTGGATGCGTCCAACCGCTATACTCTCGTATTCTCCGATTTCGCTTCATTATCGGAGGCCCCCTCTCCCGGTGAGGGTGTTGCTTCATACACCTCTCCACGGTTAGAGGGACTCGACCCGGTTGACATGGGGACGAACCTGGCCAAACAAGCCAGGGCAGTCAGCAAGGCATCAACATTATCCTCCTCCCTAAGGCTCCCCCTTTTCATCTTGCCTGGAGAATTGGGCGAGATGTTGGATGCTCAGATAGGCATGGCGGTAAGCGCAGACAGTGTGCAAAAAAAGAGGAGCCCCTGGCTTGGCCAACAGGGGCAGGAGGTGGCCTCTCCAGAGATTACCATAATTGACGATCCCAGCGATTCCCGCGCCGTGCTCTCCGCCCCCTATGATGATGAGGGAGTCCCAACTGCGGTAAAGCCGGTGGTGAAGAAAGGAGTCCTGTGTTCGTGTCTCTATGATGCCTACACCGCCTCAGTCGAAGGAAAAACACCCTCTGGGAATGGGCTACGAAGGGGGCCGCACAATTCTCAGTATGTATTCCAGAATGGCGTAGCCCCCGGGCATTTCAATCTGGTAGTTAGTCCGGGGAGCAAGGATCGTCAGGAACTTCTTTCTTCCTTTGATCGATGTGTGCTTATTGAGAGGTTCTCTCATCCTGATGTAAACCCGGTCACCGGCGCCTTTGCCCTAGAGGTCCGTCTTGGTCATGTATTGAATAGAGGCTCTATTGAGCGGACCTTCAAACATGCGCTTGTAGTGGGAAATCTCATTGAGGCGTTGAGGAACGTGGTGGCGGTGGGTAGGGACGCTGAGGTCGTGGGCTCGATGATCCTGCCTACCATTGGAATGGATGGGATCGAGGTAGTGGGGAGTGGGTGATTGTCTTCACTCTTCCTTGATCCACTTCAGACTGGTGTCTATGATGCTGAAGAGGACCTCGCCACCATGGCCCGACATTCGAGCGGCGTAAGGGAAATTATGTACTGGCTCGACGAATTGTTCGCTATGTAGGGTTCCATTGTCACGAACCTCGCTACGCTGATATCTTATTAGGGCCCTCTCGCCGAAGAGAGTGGGGATCTTCTCCTCACCCACGGCGGTGCCGTCGGTCAGGACGGACCATCCAACAAGAACGCCCCCCAGATCGGCCAGATTGGTACCATCAAATGGAAAGGTCACCCTGGCACGCTTGAGGAAGGGGACCTTTTTTGGAAGGGCTTCAATGACATATTTTCGGTCTCTAACAGTGATGAACTTGATTCCGATGATGCCGTTTACCTCAGCAGTACCAACGTTCCCGGTTACCGAGTATATGATGTGATCTCGTTTCTTCATAAGCTCCATGCTCATACCCTCTTTACCTGGACCCTCATACGGTCACCCACTACTTTGAACCGTGAAGGGTCTCCAACAAGGCGACCAACAGGTGTGACCTCAGAGATCGCCTCGGGCCGGCCGTCCTTGCTCACTGGAGTAGGGCCGAAGAAGATACAAAGCGCACTGCCGGAGGGCCAGTAGGCGACTTCACCGACCTCCAGGACCTTGCGACCATTCTCCAGGTCCCCTTCTACGGGGACTTCAAAATATATCTCGTCCCCCCAGGCATTGGTCTGGCCCTCGAAGGGAGCCGCCAACCACAGGGCGTTAGCAGTGTCTGTGTCATTGAGTTCAACCTCAAATTCATGCCCACCTATTAAGAGAATGATACGCTTGTTCATATTCCCTTCTCGATGAGACATATGGCTGTAGTTATTTCTTTCTCAATATCGACGGTTCAGTAAGCTTGACACGGGGTAGCGATTGGAAGGAGAGGACGATATCCTTTATTCCAAGGCCCGTACGGGAGCAGCTTACGCCATACCTGGTGGGGTGAAAAGGTTCGTTGGTACGAGCGAACAGTTATGTTTTGACATCCCGGAGCGCCTCTACTCTTGGGACGGAACAGCTCTAGTTGTAAGATATGTGGATGCGATTCATTGAATAATAAAAAAAGGATAGAATGGGAAGGGGTTTACTTGCGCTCGAAGAGGCTACGAATCTCCTTACCTACCTTCTCTATTTCCTTGTTGGATTCTTCGGCCTCGAGCTTCTTCATATTTTTGAGATCGACGGTCCACTCCTTGGTCCACTCCTCGGCGAATTTACCAGAGTTGATATCGTCGAGAATCTTTTTCATGGCCTTCTTGGACTCGTCGTTTATGACCATGTCCCTACGTGTCAGTCCACCATACTCTGCGGTGTTAGAGACAGAGTCCCACATGTGCATCATGCCGCCAGCCTGAATAAGGTCGACGATGAGCTTCAGTTCGTGCAACACCTCAAAGTAAGCGATCTCGGGGCGGTAACCAGCATTCACCAAGGTCTCGAACCCTGCTTCGATGAGGGCGGTCACGCCGCCGCACAATACTGCCTGCTCGCCGAAAAGGTCGGATGTGGCCTCTTCACGGAAGTTTGTTTCCAGCACCCCGGCCTTGGTAGCCCCTATGCCCTTGGCCAGGGCCAGGGCGATCTTCTTTGCATGGCCGGTGGCGTCCTGCTCCACCGCGATGAGCGCGGGGACACCGAACCCCTCGGTAAAGGTCTGCCTGACCATTCTTCCAGGTGACTTCGGCGCCATCATAATGACGTCGCAGCTGGAAGGGGGACTGATTAGCTTGAAGGTGATGGCGAAGCCGTGAGCAAACTCCAGCGCGGCGCCCTCCTTGAGGTTGGGAGCGATCTGTTCCTCGTATACGCGAGGCTGTACCTCATCAGGCAGGAGAATCATGACCACATCGGCGCCCTTGACCGCTTGTGGAATCTCAGCTACCTTGAGACCGTCAGTCTGGACAGCGTTCCAGGAATTTCCATTCTTGCGCACCCCAACAGTGACGTCGAGACCAGAGTCATGCAGACATAGTGCCTGCGCCCGTCCCTGGTTACCATATCCAATGACGGCAATCTTCTTACCCTTCAATACGCCCAAATCAGCGTCGGAATCGTGATAGATTGTGGTGACCATCATTACACCAAGTGTTCAGTCTTTCCCCGTGTTATTTGTACTCCGATATAAACAATGTTCGGCTGCCCGTCTAATCTCGCCAGCACCCTTGTCGGAACCGCATGCGATGATGAACTCAGAACCTTTCACTGGAGATGATTCCCAGACGCAGAAATGTTCCTCACTGAGGTACTCTGCGGTCTTGACATCCTGCAGGGCCATGAGGGCGTGCAGCAGGCGTCCATTCATGTTGCCGGTGTTCGCCTCGACGATAATGGTGATAAGTCCCTCACTACGGGCCATGAAAGACTTTTCAACATCGATCTTTCGCCTTCCCAGCTCTACCAGGACTCTTTGGAAGAGTCCCTGGGAGTCGTTTCCCACTATTTTGATCAGTTCCATTTGCATCTACCTCTTATAATGTTGTTCGCGCCCCCTCCCGGTGGGATCATTGGAAGAACATCCTCCTCTGGGTCAACGATGGCATCGATGACGAATGGGACCTCTGAATTCACGGCTCGCTGAATCGCTTCGGTCAGCTCGGAGGAGCGGTCGACCCGGACTCCGTCGGCACCATACGCCTGGGCCAGCTTAACGAAGTCGGGGTTGTTGCTAAGTTGAGTCCCTGAGTAGCGTTTATCAAAGAACAGTTTCTGCCATTGCCTGACCATTCCCAGCCACCCATTGTTCATCACCACCACGATGACTGGGAGATCTTCTGACACTGCCGTGGCAAACTCTTGGAACACCATCTGGATGCTCCCATCGCCTGCAATGTCGACAACAGATCTATCTGGGAAGGCGCACTTTGCTCCGATGGAGGCAGGGAACCCGAAACCCATGGTGCCGAATCCGCCCGAGGTGATGAACTGCCGTGGGTACTTTGCCTGGAAGAAGTGGGCCGCCCACATCTGGTTCTGCCCAACCTCGGTAGTGATGATGCAATCCTCGGGCAGGTGCTTGTTTAGCTCATAGATTAGGGTCTGCGGCAGAATGGGGTTGGATTCAATGTTGATGTTGCACTGACATCGTTCTGAAATCTCCTCTATGCGTCGTGTCCAGGGCGACTCGCCCTTCTGGACCTGGAGTCCATTGATGATGCAGGTCAAAGCCTTCTTGGCATCACCGACCAGTCGGACCTGGGTTCTGGGGGATTTTCCTGCCTCGCCCGGGTCGATATCGATTTGGATGAGCTTGGTGGACAGGGGTAGCTCGGACTGCCCGCTGGCGCTTCGATCAGAGAACCGCGTTCCCACTGCCAGGATAACATCTGCCTCCACAAAGGCCTGTCTTGCACACTCTTTGCCGTGCATTCCAATGATGCCGAGTGACAGAGGATGATTTTCAGGAATGGCTCCCTTGGCCATGATAGTGGTTACAACAGGCGCCATAATCATCTCTGCCAGGCGAAGCACCTCTGAACAGGCATTGGACCAGATGGCGCCTCCTCCCACCAACAGGAGGGGGCGCTCTGCGTTCTTTAGGATCCTAACTGCGTCTGGGATGGCGGAGAGATCTTCCAGGGATGGAGGTGCTGGAAACTCCTGCTCCATCACATTATCTGGAACCTGCTCTTTCATCACGTCACTGGGGAGATCAATATGGACTGGCCCCATTCGGCCGGTGGTAGCTATGGCGGCACCTCTCTTAATTGCCTCAGGTATGTCTCGAGGATCAAGGATGCGGAAGTTATGTTTTGTGATAGGCATCATCAGGGAGAATGAATCGGCTTCCTGAAAGGACTGATTGCCTATCGCGCCCGTTGCCACCTGTCCAGTGAGTACAAGCATGGGGGAAGAATCAACGTATGCAGTAGCAACGCCAGTGACCATATTGGTTGAGCCTGGTCCAGATGTTGAGGTACACACCCCCAATCTGCCCGTAGCTCGAGCGTAACCATCGGCCATATGGGCCGCGCATTGCTCATGACGAACTAGCACATGACGTATGTCGGAGTCTATTAGGTCATCATACAGAGGTATGGTGGTTCCTCCAGGAAGTCCGAACATCACCTCGACGCCTTGTCTCTCCAGCAGAGTGAGAATTGCTTTTGATCCTCTCACAAATAACACATCCCTAACAATGAGCGAGGACACCCACAAATGTTGGATGCCTCTACCTAATCAAGACTACCACTACACCCAATAAGGAAAAGACCGAGCGGTGAGTGGATATGCTTGACATCAGACCAAGAAATATATACCATAGTATATAAACCATTGTGAGAGCGACCCAATACAAATGCTAGCGTATCGCATGAAATCTGTCTTCACAAATGATGTCATGAACGACAATACTTAATCCCTCACTGTCATCTCTCTGACGATACCCTAAGCTAGTGAACCAAAAGGGACATTATTAAGAGATATCATTTATTAAGCGAGTGTGGAACTAATATGAAGGTACGGGTTGGTATCAATGGCTATGGCACTATCGGAAAGCGGGTCGCCTGTGCCGTGGCAGCGCAGGATGACATGGAACTGATCGGCGTGACTAAAACGCGACCGTCCTATGAGGCCCGCCTAGCCTCCGCCGAGGGCCATCCACTTTATGTGGCCCAGCAGGAACAGGCCGCCGCCTTTGAGAAGGATGGCCTTAAGGTAGAAGGCACCCTGGAGGACCTATTGTCCAGGGTCGACATCATCGTCGATGCAACCCCTGGGGGAGTGGGAGAGATCTACAAGGATCTTTATGAGAAAGCAGGAGTGAAGGCGATCTTCCAAGGGGGGGAGGAACACGGCCTGGCTGGCGTCTCATTCAACGCCTATGCTAATTATAAGGAGGCCTGGGGGGCCAAGTTCGCGCGAGTGGTCTCATGCAACACTACCGGACTGGTGCGAACACTCTTCCCGCTGGATAAGATTATAGGGATAGAGAAAGTCTCTGCCACGATTGTGCGCCGGGGGGCCGATCCAGGTGATAGCAAAGGCTCAGCCCTAAATTCATTGGAGCCGTCTCTGAAGCTACCCACTCACCATGGGCCAGACGTTCAGACAATCATGCCTTGGATAGGCATCACCACCATGGCAGTTAAGACGCCCACAACTCTGATGCATATGCACTGCATTATCGCTGACCTCAAGAAGGAGACAAAGGAGCGCGATGTCCTGGATGTCTGGAACAACGTCCCGAGGGTCCGCATGGTGAGCGGCAAGCATGGCATTCGTGGCACAGCCAATATCATGGACTATGCCAAGGACCTAAATCGGAAGAGGGGCGACTTCATGGAGATCGCAGTGTGGCAGGATGGCGTTAGGGTGGTGGGAAATACTCTCTATTACTATCAGGCCGTACATCAGGAGAGTGACGTGGTGCCGGAGAACATTGACTGCATAAGGGCAATGATGAAGCTTGAGCCTGACGCCATGCGTTCAATCCAGAAGACGGACAAGAGCCTAGGCATCGGCAAGTAGTAGTCCTTGCCACAACTTATGTGGGGGTAGCGAGGGATGGCCCGCTCACTTATTGAGGGGGCCATCAGCCACAGCCTGCTGGATATGTGTGACGCCCGGTCTACTGTTCAGCCCCTCATCACTTTTTTTCCTCAACTTCCTCCAATCCAGTACAGGTTGGATCTCCCTCATCATCGGATATTGGGCCAGCAGTCTGCACGCTTTCCATGGCCGGGCTGGTCCTTGGACCCCTTGTCCTGATCAGCGAAGCGATGATCGTCACGGCCAAGATGGCGATGATGATGGCCAGGGACATCAGCACGGGGATATGGAATATCTCCGCAGTCAGCATTTTTATGCCCACGAAGGATAAGATGCCGGCAAGACCGTACTTCAGGTAGCAGAAGGCGCCCATCACATGTGACAGTGCGAAGTACATAGATCTCAGGCCAAGGATGGCGAATGCATTGGAGGAGAACACGATGAATGGGTCAGTGGTGATGCCCAGAATGGCAGGAATAGAATCTACGGCAAACACAATGTCGGTACTCTCCACCACCAGCAGGGCAACGAACATAGGCGTCGCCCATAGGGCCATCTTGCCATTCTCATCTTCCTTTCTGACAAAGAACTTATCCCCCTCATATCCCTTGGTCACTGGCATGATCTTCCTGAACATCCTGACCATGATGTTCTTATCCGGCTCCACCGGTTTCTCATCCTTCTTGAATATCATCCTCAGACTGGTGAAGATCAAGAAGGCACCGAAGATGTAGAGGACCCAGGAAAACATATCCACTAGGGCGACCCCTGCAAAGATGAAGACCATCCTGAATACCAGTGCGCCCAGGATGCCGTAGAACAGCACTTTGTGTTGATCTTCTCGGGGTACACAGAAGGAGCTGAAGATTAAGATGAAGATGAATAGGTTGTCAACGCTCAGCATCGCTTCCATTATGTAGCCAGTCGTGAACTCCAGTCCCGACTGTGGCCCCATCCACGTATATATGCCAAGGTTGAAGATGACCGCGGCGCTCACAAAGAAAGAGACCTGCAACAGGGCTTCTCTTGGCTTTATGACATGAGCCTTCCGATTGAATATGCCCAGATCAATGGCCAACAGTCCAGCGATAGAAATTATAAATATGATCCATTTCAGATCTAAACCTGTCAATCAGTTCGCCCCCGAATAGATGGACTGGCCGATGGGCCAGTACACTGTTCGTCTCCATGATATACAGGGCCCTAACATCTCTCTATATTTAGGTTATTCTGGCCTCTCCCTACGAGGCAACCCGTCGCCAGGGCGATGCGCAATGTGCATTGAGGCAAGTAGTGAATGATACATCCATGTTCAATCTCTAGGATCTCCTACATATCCTCCGACATACCCTGACTCCTCCAGTGCCTGGAGGAACGCGGCGCTGTTTCGACGATCTGCTGCGCGCTCAGTACTCTGCTGGATCGTATACTTCATATGACAGGATGGGCAGAGTGTCTTGAGGTTGCCAGGGTGATCGCTGCCGCCTTCTGAGCGAGGTATTATATGATGTACTTCCAAACTCTCCCAGCTATATCCTCCTCGGCCCTGTTGAAGAGTAGGATCAAAGATCTTACGGCGTTTTCTCCCAAACTCCTCGCCACAGTCTTGACAACGGTGTCGATCCCGACGCAGCACTGCCCTCTTCATTTTTTTCCATATCAGCCGCCGGACAAGATCAGATGTGTGCTCTGGGTAGGGAAGCTCCCGCGTTCCCTCTGGGAAGAAGCATGCCCCTTCTGGCCTCTTTTTTCTCATCTCTTTCAGAACTGACTTGGCTGATGACCATGCTTCACACATCTGCTGGGAGGTGGAGCCCTGGCGATGGCGTCGTTTGCAATGGGGGCAGGGGACAAGTTCTGCGGGAAAAGGCTCGTCCCATGATCGCCATGGGCAGACCTGGGACAGTGCCCCTCCGCATCTCACTGGATGTTTGTTATCCTCCGAATGGAAGATCAAGGAGGGGAGCCCATCTTTGGGCGGGAGATTGCTCTCTAACCAACAATATCCTTCTTCATAATGGAGCAACCTGTGTTGGCAGGGGAGTACCCTCATCGGCCTGCTGTGAATGTTATGGTGGCTAATAAATGTGGCTTAATAAGTCCCGGGCGCCTCGTGGGAAGACTCATGGGCGGACTCGGAACGCCCACCATACTTCTCGATCACATATGCTCCGATCGATGCGAAGCACGTGGTCAGGAGGATGACCACGGCGGTGATGCCCCCGATCATATTGCCTACTTCGCCCCCCACTGCTCCGAGGGACAGGGGCAATGAGGCCATGACTGCGGCGCTGAGGCCGCGAGGTAGCATGAATAGGAGAGTCAGCCGGTCCTTGCGATTCTTGCATAGCCATCTTCCCAGTGAACCCGTGACGGCCATTCTGCCCAGTACGATCATATTGAATATCACAACGCCCGCCAGAATATCGACAGGGGCCAGGGCGACGGTAGAGAGGACAAGTCCCAGATAGATGAAGAAGAATGTTCTTACGAAGAATGATATTTCATCGTGAAAATCAATAATTTTGGACTCACAACTATAACCAACCTGCCTGCGAATGACCTGTGGGAGTTCGTTACTGTTACCTAGAGTGAGACCAAAGGCCAGGGCGGCGATCGCTCCCCCTCCGGAGCCGACCATGAGATCGCTGAGGGCAAAGATCAGGAGCATGAATGCCAGGGTGATCATATATGGGAAAGGTTGCCCGGTTGTAAGAGAAAGGATCTTGAGCCAGGCCAGGCCCCCGAGGAGGCCTATGATGCCGGAGACAAGGAATGCACTTATGGTATCTATGGTCACCTCGGCCAGGTTAGTACTGCCAGAGGCAAGCACCGCTATGATGGCCATGGCTACGGCGATGACCAGCACGTCGGTTACCGCTGACTCAACTATCAGCATAGTCTTGACGTTGCCTGAGACGTCGAGGGCGTTGACCAGGGGAATTACTATGGCTCCACTGGTGCCTCCCAGAATAGATCCCAGAAGCATAGACTCCCCCAGCCCCCATCCCATCGATGTCACGCCTATAATTGTAGTAAAGACAATGGAGACTACGAATGCAACCAGGGTAAGAATTAGGGCCTTGTTGAAGGTGGTGAGGACAACCCTGATCTTCAGACCCATGCCTGCCTGCAGCATGATGATGGACAGCGCAACTGCGGCAACATAGGTAGATACTTGCCCGATCTGATTGGCCATGTTCTGATCGATTATGCCCAGTGCTCCTGGGCCAAGAAGCATACCAAAAAATATCAGGACAAGCACATCGGGAGCACGATACCGGAGGAACATGTAATTGGCCAGGAAACCGATGAATATCGATGCCGATATTACCAGCAGTAAGGTCTGTGCGTCCATCCTTATCGCCAGCACTATACGATGATAGAATAAATGAGTTTATGTTGCGCCAGGATGAGAACTACTAATTTTTTGTAAAGAACAACTTGGTTGATATATCATGTTCAAACCGCTTGATGGCCCATCTAGACCCAATGATCGCGCAGCAGGGGAGCTCCGATCGGGCAGTCCTGTTCTGGTCGAGATATGCCCCTGGTTGGGCAACTGTACCCTGGCGACTACTAGAGGTAGTTATCTGAATATTTGATCGAAGAGACAGGAGCCGAATAGGGGAACTTCTGTTGGGTTAGAACATGTCTAGAGTCCCCCTCTTCCGGGCCATGGTCTCGAATATACGAAACATCCAATTGGCCATTAGCAGGGCAAGCACCCCGAGCGCGATCATAATAATGAGTATGGGTCCGAGGTCGAACACAGATGCGCCCGACACTGCTTTTCGCAATCCTTCCACGCCATAGGTTAAAGGCAGCAGGTAAGACAGTGGCCGCAAGAACGCTGGCAATTCGGACACTGGGAAGTTAACTCCGCAGAGTATTAGACCAACGTACATCACCAAACTGGCCAAAATAGTTGAAGATCTTGTGTACAGGCCGATGCTGCTTAGCATAAGGCCAAATCCCGTCATCGAGAAAGTAGTCACCAGTATGATGGCCCCGACGGCCAAAAGATTGGCATGTTGAAGAGATACGCCGAAGAGTTGGGTTGCAAACGTCAGCGAGATCGCTACGGTAAATATGCCTGCCAAGATCTGGAACAGGGCCTTGCCGGTGAAAATGGTAAAAAGGCGAGAGGGTGTGGTCATAATGCTGGATAGGGTCCCTCCATGCTTCTCCGAGCCAGGGATGCCGCACACAGAATAGACCGTGACAAAGGTAACAGATTGAAGAGCATTGCCCAGGGCGACATACTCGACTCCGACATCGTTGTTACCGGAGATTCCCACCACCAGGACGAAGAATGTCATTTGAAATATGCTCACAGATATCAGCTCGACCAGCCATAGCCAGGGCGGGACAACGGCGAACTGGGAGCGTATGGAGATATTCATGGAGCTCAGGAGGGTTGATGTTCTCGCAATCCGACCTCGCAAGGCCTACCACCTCCCCAGGGTCCCGTTGATTCGAGCCCGCTGCTCCATATGTCTGAATAATATGATGGCGATGGTGATGTATGCCAGCGTCAGAGCCAGCATCAACATTACGTTGGAAAGTAGGCCTAGGCTGGAGATATACTCATCACTGATGCCAGCAGCAACCCTTAACGCATCCACTCCCCAGGCAGGGCCGAGGAGGTATGAAAGCGGTTTTATCGCATCTGGCAGATAAGTAATCGGTATTAGGGCTCCGCTTAGGAGATATATTGGCAGTTCGAGTATTCGCATCAGGACGCTTGAAGATCGAGTCATGACAAAGAATGCTGAGAGCATCAATCCAACAGTGGAAAGTGAGAGCAGGGTCAGCATCAGAAGGGCGAAGAACATGAAGGGGTCGCCAAGTCTCATGCCGGTTCCTATGGCGATCTCGGCGACCACGAACACCGCCAGGGCATTGAGCAGCCCGATCGCCGAGTTCCAGATGGCCCTCCCTGCTATGACCTGAATAATGGGGGTTGGCGTCACCATCAGCGGCTCGAGGGTCCCATTCATCCTATCGAAGCTCACGCTCCATCCGGAGGCATACAGGGTGTTACCCCACATGCCCAGTACACCGCCTCCCAGGACGGCGTAGAGGGCCACCGGTCCATCGAAGTCCTTGAAGAGCATCAATGTGACTATGGTAAATGTGAATGGCGCCACCAGGCTGGGGATCACCCACTGAGGGTCGGCGAAGAAATGATACGATTCCTGTTTTAAGGCGGCGACCACGGCCCTAAGATTGATCATTATTCGTCACCAGTGACATGTAAGCATCTTCCAAACTGGGTTCCTCACTGCTGATCCTGATCAATCGATTCCCCTGAAGCCTAGAGGCGATCGTAGGGATCATATCAATTCCATCCTCGAGATGGGCCCTTAGGATGGCTCGGCTCGAATCCCCCTTCATGGTCACGCTGCTGATGCCTTCGAGCGCCTTTACGGACTCTATAGCTGCCAGGTATGGCTCCAGAATCTCGATCTCTATGACAGTCTTATCACGGACCAGATCCTTGAGCATTGAAGGCGGTCCACTGGCAACGATCTTGCCGTTGCATATCATGTTAATATCGCCACATAGCTCCTCAGCTTCCCCCATGTAGTGGGTGGTCAGGACTATGGTCGTGCCTCCCTGAGCCAAATTCCTGATCATGCCTCTAAGATCATGTGCGATCTCCGGGTCAAGCCCAATCGTCGGCTCATCCAAAAAGAGGACCTCTGGGTCGTTAACCAGACCTCTGGCGATATGAAGTCGTTGTTTCATCCCTCGAGAGTAATCCTCCACCCTTCTGTCGCCCGCCTCTGTAAGATTTACCATTTCAAGGAGCTCTTCCACTCTGCGATCCCTTATGTGGCGAGGCACTTTGTATAGATCGGAAAAAAATCTAAGGTTCTGTCTCCCGCTCACCCGGTAATATAGCCCTCGCTCTCCTCCAGATACCAGGTTTATCCTTTTTCTGATCTCTACGGGGTCCTTCCATATGTCATAACCGAGGACTGTTGCCTTGCCAGAGGTGGGGAGGAGGATGGTGGCCAGCATCTTTATGGTGGTGGTCTTGCCCGCCCCATTTGGCCCCAATAGGCCAAATATCTCACCCTTTCGAATACTGAGATTGACCCCGTCCACGGCCAGGGTCTCGACCCTATTCTTCTTTAAAAAACCATTTCCACTGTATATCTTGACCAGATCATTGGTCTCGATCGCCAGATCATGTTCATCCGAGGTCATTCGATCCATCCCCTTTCTATCAGTTATACTCTCCCGAGGCCATTGATGGCGCCTCACGGCCTTTTATCTGCATGCCGCAAGGCTCACGCCCTCCTTCCTCCAGGGGCAATAGTCTCCATCTGGAAAAGGCTCAATATGGCCACAATCTGTCTTAGCATGCTAGATTTCCCGTTTCTCGGCTGTTCAAAGGCCATTTATGATATTCTCCAGGATCTGGAGCGCGCCGGATGTCCCCCAATACGTCCGTGGGATCAGCTCTGCCCTCCGCTGGTCAGATATGGTGATGGCCATTCCCACAGAGCACATACCATTGCTGAGAAGGAATGATATCTCATTTCCATTGGCGAATACAACGTCCACATGCTCCTCGCAAACCTTTCTATCCAGGGCAACATCTCCATCAAATCTGGTGATGAACGATCTTAGCTCCCCATCCATCTTTTTATCAGAGCCAGGAAGAAGTTCTATTGCTTCGGGCCACATGCCCAGGTATGTAACCAGCCATTTGGTGAGCGGGTAGGCGATGGAACTGTCTGCCCTGATGCTAAAAGTGGCCCCCCTTGGTAGGCCAGTGTATAGGTTGAATTTCTCCAGGGCCATCCTTGCGCGACTCTTGGCAGAGGTCAGGTCTGCGATAGCGGGAGACGGGTCTACGCCTAGTTCATGAGCCACCGCGAGGAGCCATGCTTCTGTGGCGTCGAAACCTACCGGGGCGCCTCTTGGCGATATCAAATAAGGCGTCCCGAATGTCTTGGCGTACCACTCTGCAGTTCTCTGACCATACTCGGGACACAGGATGATATTTAGTTCCGCTTCCGATGAAGCCCTCATCTCCTCAATCGTGCACCCCGCCCCTATTGTGGCTATCGTCTCAATGCCCATCAGAGAGAGGAGCCTTCTGAGTTCCTTGACAGTTCCTTCCCAGTTCTTGTGCATTATAGATAGTCCGAGTAGATTGACAGTACGCTTCCGTCTGTACCTTTGCGGGGGACGTACGGCATCGAGCACGGCGATGATGCCTTCTTCAAATCCCTTTGAGGCCGGGCAAGAGCAGCAGGGATTGTCTATCAGAACCGTTCGATGAGATAGGCCTAGTCGATCGACAGACTGGGCTACATCATCGCCTATCAACGCCGCCCCGGGAGAGTTGATTATGGCAAGCAACCCCTCCCTCCGACTAGCGATAATAGGGAGGACTGTTTCTAGTTTGTCCGAACCTCCGTTGATGTAATCATGCACATCCAGAAAATCACATGGCACTCTGGCCTGCATGAAGAAGCCCAACTCTCCAAGCTCTGAAGCGTCCTGGCTCCCTGATCTGGTGTAATGAGTATCGGACATAGAGCTCTGGAAATACTTGCATCCCAGAGGGCCATGAAGTATTGCTGCGGCATCGACAACACTCTCTACGGCCAGGATGGCGCCGGTAAACCCGTCCAGCCCCATGGTCATACTTTCTCCCCCCTCATGCGCCACCCCTCTACTGCAGGTAGCCTCATCAGGTTTGCCCATCTTCTAGCCAGAGATATCCCCGCGTCGAACCCGACATCTGGAGTGAATGGCAAGGTATCGAACCGGAAGCTTTCGTGAGCATATAGGGGGAGGCGATGTGAGAGGACCAGGTCAGGTCCCAGGTCAACTAGATCATTTTCCAGGCAGGTATGGTCGTAGTTGCACTGAAAATCTATGTTATCTGCGTACTGTGACATTGGCCCCGCTTCCTCCCTTGATGAGAGGAGGCCCACCTTCATCACTTCCATGTCAAGATCTAACATTGTGTCGATTGCCCAGTCGAGTTGAGGCGTCATGGAAACAATGAGTGCCTTCTTTCCCTGGAGATGGCGCCCTAACTCCCGCTTATTTTGTTCGTATGTTTCTCGTCGATCCTTTATGATCTTGGCAGCTTTCCTCTCTCGTCCTGTCATCTCGGCAAGGGCGGTCAGCCAGCAAGAGGTCTCTCTGAAACCACTTGGAAATGGTAATTTGAACAATTCCCCCACTGGAGATAGCATGTTGGCTATTCCCAAGGCCGTTTGATCGAGCCCCGCGGGCAGACATATCCCTGCCCTGCCGAACATATTGATCTTATTCATCGAGGTCCTACTCAGAAATCGACAATTCACCTCAAGACCAATGCTGGCGAGCAGATCAGTGACATTATTGAAGTTGAGGTCTCGGTTGGTAGCCAGATTCTTCTCTCCTATGATATTCACACGATCTGGTTCTGGCTCAACGGATGGGTCGATGAATTCGGATGCCGCGGCGCAAGCTTCAAGGATCCCTTTGGAAAATCCCCCGCTCATATTCCCGTCGGCGGGGATGACAACCACATTTGTTCTCGGATACCTCCGTTCTACCCTTTCTGCGACCATCTGAACATCATCCCCGATGATGCCTGAAGGGCATGTGGTGACTACAAAGACAGTATTGACATCTCTGGCGATTACCTTCCCGATCGTGGCCTCAAGTTCTGATGTGCCACCAAAGATCATTGACCGCTCATCCATTCCAGTGTGGACGATACGAAGGTCTGCCCGGTCCATGTCATCGACTCTCTTCACAAGCCTCCTATGGCTGGAAGAAAGGTAGTGCGTGACCATGCTCGCGCAGCTGACGGGCCCATGCATTATGGTGATGGCATCCTCTACCTGGGCTGTACTGATGGCAGCTCCTGCACATGCACACCCCTGCACGAGGCGTCCGGTTCCTGGCCTTCCTGCTATAGGGAGGGACGCCCTCTCTCTTGAGGGTGGGCGATGGAGCGTTTTCTCACTGCCCATGATTGCAGACTTGGCGGGTCCATCCCCTCTCAAGATCAAACGATCCATGGTTTCCCTGTCGAGTGGATCGGCTGGATAGAGGGATTCCACTCCCTTTGAGATATGGTCAACATATTCTGCCAGCCGTACGAAGATCATCGCTTCTTCCGAGTTTGGGAAAAGATCTACCACTGTGTGCCCCTGCATCTCTGCCTTTGAGAACACGGGGCTACGGGGTATGCGAGCGACAATGGGCAGGCCGACTGCCTGGGCGAAAGAGCCGACCAAATCATCTTCATTCTCCACTCCCCGGCAATTTAGAATGATGCCGCCCACGCGAGATGACGCTCCATCATAGTTCCTTATCCCCTTGAGGATGTTATTTGCCGCGTAGATGGCCATGTACTCTCCGGAGGTCACGATGAACACGGCATCGGCATGTTCCCTTCGCAATGGCACGGCGAACCCGCCACATACCACGTCCCCCAGGACATCATATGTGGTGATGTCAAACTTCAGCTCGGTGAGGCCGAGCTCGTCCAGTACCTCAAAAGTGGTCAGTATCCCTCGCCCGGCGCAGCCAACACCGGGGCGGGGGCCTCCCGCCTCTGCGCACATTATCCCACGATATCCGCGGTGGAGCACATCATCGAGCCGGCGTTCATCGGAGGGAACCTTTTGGATATATTCTAGGACGGATGGAACAGAGGTGCCTCCCAGAAGTAGACGAGTGGAATCCTGTTTGGGATCGCAGCCTATCTGCAGAACTTTCTTCCCGCCCCTTGCGAAGGCGGCCGATAGATTTGCAGATATGGTAGATTTCCCAATGCCCCCCTTTCCATAGATCGCGATCCTCATGCTTCCCCTCCATTAGTGAGGACATCTTCTTTGTGAGAGTACATTGTGCCTGGATGATGTGATATCAGCAGTTCCCCTGTCAGTTCCAGGGAGCGTGAGGTCGCAGTAGTAGAGGTTGTGCATGGTACCATTCTCTGGAGTCCCGAAGATGACCTCGCCTTTCACAGGATATCCTCAGTGGCTGGTTGACAAACTCTTATCTTCCTGCGTCGTGCGAATAATGCCAGTGGGCCCAAGTAATCCAGTGCGCAAATCGTCATATTCGTCACCGTTATCCCCTGAATGCCTGGTCTTTTTCGACTACATTATCTGATGATATTTATTGGAACAAATCTCCAAATCCGTTCGATTGTTGGATTATATATCCAACTAGGCAGTAAGTACTGTAGAAGGTATATTAGATTATTCATTTTAGCTAAAACAGCCAATACCTTTCAATCATTGTTCGTAGTCAGGTTAGTGTGACCCGACACTATTGAGGACACCTACAGACAATGTCACATTATGATCTATGCGACGGGCACACTATGCTGAGCCCAAATTAAGATCAATGATTGTAAGTGATGAAAGCAACCCAATAGGGACAACTATGGCATCACCAGCATTGTCAGGGGCCGGATTAACCGGAAAGGTTAATCCTCACATGCAATATCGTGGTCATAGACCTGATCTGTTGGAGCCGGGGATAAATGAATCTGATTAACACGTTAGATGACCTTCACTTTGAGAACAAGACAGTCCTTCTGCGCGTGGATATCAACTGCCCACTAAATAAGGAAACTTTGGAGATCGAGGATGATCACCGCATTCGACAGATTATTCCTACATTACGCGAGCTCCTAGATAAGGGAGGAAAGGTTGTCATCCTGGCCCATCAGGGACGTCCGGGTGACTGGGACTTCTGTTGCATGGATAAACACGCCGTGGCCCTTACCAAATATCTGGGCCGTGAGGTCAGGTATGTCGATGATATCGTTGGAGAGGTGGCAATCGCTGCCGTGAAGGGACTCACTTCCGGACAGGCTATTCTTTTGAAGAACGTACGTGAATTACCTTATGAATTGGAAAATAAGAGCATGGATGAACATGCTCAATGTGAACTCGTCACGGTCTTGGCGCCCCTGGCGGACCTCTATGTGAATGATGCCTTCGCCACCGCTCACCGTTCACAGTGCTCTTTGGTTGGCTTCCCCAAGGTCCTCCCATCGGCTGTCGGCCGGCTTATGGAGAAGGAACTCACCGCTCTGGCATCGGTGTTCGACAAGCCCAGGCATCCCACTGTTTTCATCCTTGGAGGAGCAAAGTTTAGCGACAGCATCCGAGTCATTGATAGAATACTTGGTCATGGTATTGCTGACTGGGTCATCTGTGTTGGCCTATGCGCTAATGCTTTCCTGCAAGTTCGAGGGATCGATTTGGGCATGGAGAGCAAGAAATTATTGGAGACAGAGATGACGCCCGAGACACTTCAGGCAGCCAAGAAGTTGTTAATGGAGAGGGGGGACCGTATCTTACTGCCCTGTGATGTGGGCGTTGAGAACAATGGCATGCGTAAGGATGTTCTAGTGGGCGACCTTCCTGCGGGGCCAGTCTATGATATTGGCAAACAGTCCATAGCCAAGTTCTCCAAGGTGCTCTGCAGTGCCTGCACGATATTCATGTCTGGTCCAGCCGGTCTTATCGAGAAGGAAGAATTCGCGCTTGGCACCAGGGAGCTTATGACTATGATGGTATGCTCCAAAGCCTTTACCTTGGTAGGGGGCGGCCACACCGTGGGGGCCGCGGAGCGTTTTAATCTATCGGAAAAATTCTCTTATGTAAGCACCGCCGGGGGAGCCCTGGAAACCTTCGTGTTGGGCAAATCCCTCCCGGCGGTGGAGGCCCTCAAGACCTGCAATAAGGTCTAGAGAACCTTTTCCATTCGTTCCAAGGCCTCTTCGATGCGCTCCACCGGCTGAGTGAGGGCCATCCTGACGAAGCCCTCTCCGTTGGCTCCGAAGCCCACTCCTGGTGTCACCACGACGCCAGCATCGAGCATCCGGCTCGCGAACTCCATGGAGTTGTCTCCCACGCTGAAGAACAAATAGAATGTTCCCTTTGGTAGCTTGACGTCGAAGCCCAGCCTACTCAGGCCTGCTACCATGACATCTCGCCGTTTCTGATATACATCTACACTGCTTTGTACGATCTCTGGACGGGTGGCGTCCTTATATGCTCCGAGGGCAACCGAGGCAGCCTTCTGTATGAACTTTGGCGTACCAGAGTCTATCTGGGATTTGACCTTCTTAAGTCCTGCTACCAAGGTGGCGTCGCCGACTGCGTACCCCATCCGATAGCCGGTCATGTTAAAGGTCTTTGATAGTGAACCGAACTCGATAGCCTGTTGGCCGAACTCCAGTACCGATGGTGCCACATAGTCATCGAAAGTCATCTCAGAGTATGCATTGTCATAGCAGAGTATTGTCTCTGTATCCTTACACCAACTCATCACATTCTTGAGGTAATCTCTCGACGCCACAGCTCCGGTGGGGTTGTTGGGGTAGTTCAGGTACAGCATTTTGGCGTCCTGAGGGATTTCGTCGAGGTTGAGCTGGAAATCATTCTCAGCATCCAGCGGGGCCTTGATTGGCACAGCATCGCAGAGGGTCGTAGCCCCCTGCGCGTAGACAGGATAGGCGGGATCTGGGCAGAGCACCTTTTCTCCAGGATTGATAAAGGCACGGGCAACGTTGGCTAACCCCTCCTTTGAGCCGAGGAGGATGGCGATCTCGGTGTCGGGATCTACATCCACTCCAAAGCGCCTGGCATACCACTCTGCGATGGCGTGGCGGGTATCTTCTTCTCCCTGGGAAGACGGGTAGCGATGGTTGACCGGGTCGTCCAGTTGCCGCTTGATCTCTTCTACTATAGGTCGGGGAGTAGGCAGGTCAGGGTCACCGATACCGAAATCTATCATATCCACGCCCTGAGCGATCTTCTTGATTACCTTCTCCTCGATATCAGCGAAAAGATAGGGGGGCAGGTTCCTAAGTCTATCTGCGAACTCGTATGTCATAACTTTCATTCCTCCATTTTGCCGCTGAAGACCCGTTCTGCTGGCCCAGTCATATGAACTGAAGACAGGTCTTCTGCTACTTTGATCATAAGCTCCCCTCCGGGGAGCCTTACCTTCACATCTTGGCCCAGGGGAGCGATGCCCTTGAGTCCGGCGGCCACTGCGGTGGCGCATGCGCCTGTACCGCAGGCCAGCGTCCATCCGGCACCTCTCTCGAACACCTTCACATCAAGGACGTCGCCCTTCACTCGCACAAATTCGACATTGGTCTTGCGAGGAAATAGGGGATGTTTTTCAAGTTTTGGCCCAAGATCTCTAATATCCTCATCGGAGAGCTCCTGGAAGATGATAATGTGAGGATTTCCCATAGATACGGCGGTGCCTGCAATGCTCCGGCCGTCCACTTCTATGGTCCCGTCGATGAATTTGCCCTGGCCAGTCATGGGGATATCTGCCTGTTCCAGTTGAGGGGCCCCCATATTCACGGTCGCCCCTACAGCAGTCCCGCCGCGCACTTGCACCTTGATATTCTTCATCCCGGCAGGAGTGTTGATGCGTATATTTTCTGAGGGAGATGAGGCAAAATCAAAGATGTGTTTGGCCACGCATCTGATACCGTTGCCGCACATCTCTGCCTCAGTGCCGTCGGAATTGAGTACCCGCATGAACGCATCTGCGTCCGGGTCTGCTTCTATATACAGTATGCCGTCGGCCCCTACAC
>JAAYQQ010000005.1 GCA_012519255.1 Methanobacteriota archaeon
CGATGAGGTCGTATCTAGCTATGCCTAGGCACTGAGCCCCTTTCATAAAACATAAGATGGGCGAGGTGCTTCCATCTCTGATGGACCGGTACCTACACCATATCTCAAACGCTCTAGCCAGTCGTAGATATCGTAATGATGTCAATCTTCGCTGGTTGAGATATGGGCCCCTACAATAGCCAACAAGTGTTAGCGAGAGGTCGTGAGATAGTAAACCAGTAATCATGGGCACCGAACGCACCAATGCACCTTTTCCGATGGTATTTCGTCAACTATCTTATTGAAGAATGGTGTACGAATCCTAGAGGCCTACCTGTATGAGGTCGTAGTCATCTCCCTATATCTGATATCTGTACCAATCCTCATAGAGATCTTTGTAGAATGGATTACCCTCACAAGATGATGTATGTATTCAAAGAACATAATAGAAAAAATAAAAAAGATTTTGGAAGGGGTTGGATCATTTCAGCTGTTTCCTGAACAGCTCACAACAGTTGATATTGATGCCCAGTAGCTTCTCAATATTCATCTTGGCTGCGTATCCTTTTGGTGCACCGGCGACGGATGTTATGACACCAATGCCTAGATTCTCACGGACCTCCCGCATCACATACTCATCACTAAGATCCATCATTGAAACATCCAGCTTCTTGGCGACATATTCCTTGGCCTGCTTAATTTTCATAGATTTCGAAAATTGCATCCTGGCGACGAGATCGCCAGCAGCCCTGATTCCACTCATTCCCGAGGTCAGTATGTGTGTGATCGGCATACCCATTGGGTCGCCGACCCCAACCTATATGCCGTCGACGCCAGCAACTTCAACCATGGCCTTACTGGCGTGAGATACGGCATCGATCGGTGGAGTCTCAAACATGGGAATGCAACCTACGCCCATCCCCATATTGACATGGCAGGGAATGGAAGAAGCTTCGACGGCCGCCTTGATAAAGGTCACCGCCCTCCCAAGATTCCATGGTGTAGATTTGCTCGAGTTGGTATTCACAACAGGGCCAAAAATATTAGCACCTGCCTTGGCGGCAAGCTTTACCTGCTGGTGAGGCCATAATCCGGCGAGTCTTTCGCCAGCGTACTTAAGCTCACCATGTAGTCCGAGTACCATCTCACCGGCCATACCTATCTCAATGTACATGTGCGGGTATTGCTCTCTGAGCGCCTCCACGGCATGGAGTGTGGCATAGAAGTCCCCATCCCCAGCAGCTCCCGTGGTGTCGAAATTTGCACCGTCAGCTCCTGCGCTCATCAATTTACGCATTACCCAGATCATATCTTTTGTAAGATGTTCTGCGGCCTGCTCGGTCGAATCTTGAGCTTCTTCTATCTTAAAGGCCTTCATCAGGTCGCCAGGATTGGCATAGGGGCCATCTGGAGCGTAGTAGAGTCCCATGTTTGGCATGGCGCCATACAATATCGGGACGATCATGTTCTGCTGCACAACCTCCATCGCCTGCATTTCATTGGCGATTACGGGCTTTACAGGTTTGAAGCTATAATCGATGTGACCTAGCTCCATTGTATCCGCACCCATGGCTCGCTCATGGAACATCATGCCCACTAGCCGGCTAGATGGTATTCCTACACCGCTATTACCTTGATCACCATCGAGTCTTAATGTGCCGATGTCATGAGTGACCGGAACTTCCATCCCATCTTCCACACCGACCATTCTACCTGGCGTCATCAGGATTTCAGCCAATTTATCCAGCTCATTCGCGCTAAGTGCTGGAATTGAGCCTAGTTCAGCAGCATCATTCGAACCCTCTTGGAGATCATCGACGATCTGCTGCCTTGACATGTAGATCCTCTTCCCGTCGCCCCTCCGAAGTGCGTAGTCTTTTGACATTATCTCACCTCTAACCCATTAATTCCTTCCAAGTAATTCCCTCGCCTTCTCGACGGCCAGGCTTGCATTCTCCGCGTAACCATCCGCACCGATCTTGTCAGCCCACGCTTGATTGGCAGGTGCACCTCCAACCATTACCATGACATCATTCTTTAGACCTTTATCTGAAAGAATCTCGACGCATTCCCTCTGGGCCTGCATCGTTGTGGTCATCAGAGCGGACATACCGATTATCTGACAATTCTCTTTCTTGGCAGTATCAATGAAGTCTTCATTAGGGACATCTCTTCCTAGATCGAAGACCTTGTATCCAGCACATTGGAGCATGGTGGATACTATCGACTTGCCAATATCATGTACATCGCCTTCAACAGTGCCCATGACTATTGATACAGAATCGCTACCAGCCTCATCCTTGGGGAGATCATCTTCAATGATGCTAACGCCAGCAGTCATGGACTTGGCTGCCAACATTACATGAGGCAGGAACAGTTTTCCCCTTTCAAACAATATTCCGACCTCATTCATACCAGATGCTAGCGCATCAATGATTTCCTGTGGCTCCATTACAGCCCTGGCACTTTGAACAGCATCCAGTACCCTGTCATTGTCGTATGCAACGATAGCGTCGAACAATTCAGCTCTCGCTGACTCCTTATTAGCCATTTCTTTTCCTTCTCCCGTCCTTGGAGAATCGGTACATATTACCGAATTCTCACATATCATTATTGATTTGTATATTCCTTTATTTAATAAATATATTTAACTATTGTACTTTTTAGCGATTATTGGTGGTATTTGGTGCATTAAAATTATTAAATCGCCTAAAAAGATAATATCATAACAAATAAGAATGAATCATATTTTTAAACGCAGAAAATAGATATATTCGATTAGTGGAGTGTTTGATATGCCCCAAAATAGCGGTGTGAGAGATCATTATCATTTTACGAGAGAATGTTTAAAAAACATGTTCCCGACGAAAAGAGAACGTGGTCACAATAATGAAGGCCCATCCATAGTAGAAGCTAATGGATAGGATGAGGCGCTAGGTAGTCTTAAGAAAATGGTGTAGAAGCGAACACTGTCCCATCCCATAGGGGGGATGTCATTGAAGCAGGCATCGCCTTGCTCAAAACGATCGAGCTGAGCCTAAAGAATGGGGAGGCCAAAGCATCACGAATACAACGAGAATGGAATCCCCATCCGAAGTTGGCGGAATATTCATGAATTGTGCGTTTTAAGAGCATGTTGTGTTCATCGGCACTGCCTATTCTTATGAAATGAAGAAGAGGACATTACATCTGCCAATCTAGCATAGATTCTATTTCATAAAACATAAGATGGGCAAGGTGCTTCCATCTCTGATGGACCAACGCCTATACGAGATCGCAGACACTCTGGCCAAGGATGCCGGCTCGGGCGCATCCGATATGATGAGCAACGTGATGAGTTCGCTCCTGGCGATTCCCGATGACGAGCTTGCATCTATTGGCTCATCAGAGTGGGAAAGGTTCGCTCTTGCGCTCCATCGGGCAAAGCCCAGCGTCGCCCCGATATTCAACATCGCTAACGCCATCATGCTGGAGATCGAGCAGGGCGGGGATGGAGCTACTGTCATCCGCACAACACTAACTGAGATGATGGAACGAGAGAAACGCAGTGGTGAGCTCATAGCCTCGATCGCAAAGGAATATATCGACGCCCAGTGGCTGGTGACATCATCTTATTCTGGCACGGTTGGCCATGTCCTTGAGATACTGGCCAGGGATCGTCCGCTAAAGGTCACCGTCGCCGAGTCGCTGCCCGGAGGAGAGGGTAGAATGTTCGCCAAAAAGCTTTCGGAGATGGGGATCGAGGCCGAGGTCATTCATGACTCCACCGTGTTTGCTCGCATGTCAGATGCTGACGGCGCCATTACAGGAGCCGATTCGCTCACTCCTGCCGGCCTGGTCAATAAGGTGGGTACGAGAACGCTCGCCGAGGCGGCACGTTCCTGCCACCTCCCCACCTATGCGGTGTGTGGTTGGAGCAAAGCCTGTCCAGTGGTCCTGTCGGACCTGATAATATCGCAGAAGACATTGGGATCTCGCCTAAGCGAGCGCATTCAGATATTCGAGAGCACTCCTCTCGACCTGATCTCAACCCTGATCACCGACCGCGGACCCATGGCCTCAGAGGACTTGCGTATGAAGCTGGGAGCATGCCCAGTGGCCAAAGGCTGGTCAACCCATAAGTTGTTCGAACGGCGCTGATGACAAACATGCCCGTTCACTCGGTCACATGTAGAATTACGCCCTTACCCAGGCACCTAAGACTCCAGGCCATCGACGATCAAATCATATTGGCATATGATGGCCGAGAGAACGACACGCGCCTCATCCTTCCATTCCTGTAGGAAAGAGTTTTTGGCCATGCCGGACCATCTTTGATTTGATGGTTGAACCTGCCCTTCTCAGCGACGCCGCCCTCGCCCTATTGAGGAGACGTTACCTACGCCGGGATAAGGATGGGACTATCGTAGAAACTCCCGACCAGATGTTTCATAGGGTGGCCCAGAACGTGGCCGCTGTGAACGAATTTCACGGCGACAGGTCGGCGCGCAAGGATGAGGAGGAATTCTACAGGGCAATGAGGGAGCTAGAGTTCCTACCCAACTCCCCCACCCTCATGAATGCAGGGACAGATATTCAACAGCTGTCAGCATGCTTTGTGGTCCCGGTGGAAGACAGTATTGAAGGCATATATGATGCGGTCAAGTATACTGCTCTCATCCACCAGACCGGCGGAGGAGTGGGGCTCTCTTTCTCCCGACTACGCCCTGCTGGCGATGTGGTATGCTCCACGGGAGGGGCAGCATCCGGACCCGTGTCATTCATGAAGGTGTTCGACGCCGCAACCGAGGCCATCCGACAGGGAGGGAGACGTAGGGGCGCCAACATGGGCGTTCTTCGAGTGGACCATCCTGACATCGAAGGATTCGTCGCCGCCAAGGAGGACCTGGTCTCACTGCCTAACTTCAACATCTCGGTGGCCGCGACCGATGAGTTCATGGACCGGGCAGCAGAGGGTGAAGATATCGAATTGATCAATCCCCGCACCGGGAAAGGGGTAAGACGGGTTAACGCGGCGATGCTTCTAGAGCAGATATCCGCAAACGCCTGGAGGTCTGGCGACCCCGGGATGATCTTTATAGACACTATTAATCAACATAATCCCACCCCCAGACTGGGCGCCATAGAAGCGACCAACCCCTGCGGAGAGGTTCCCCTCCTGCCCTATGAGGCATGCAATCTGGGCTCCATCAACCTTGAACGAATGATGGGTGAGGATGGTCGGGCTCTCGACTGGGCCAAGTTCGAGCGGATCATTGAGGTTGGGGTGAGATTTCTGGACAACGTGATCGATGCAAACCGATACCCACTTCCTCAGACGGAAAAAATGGTGCGGGGCAACCGCAAGATCGGCCTTGGCCTGATGGGGTTCGCCGATCTCCTTCTTCGCCTGGGCATCCGCTACGGCTCGCCAGAATCCCTGGCCGTGGCGGAAGAGATCACTTCTTTCCTATATCATAAAGCAGAGAAGGTCTCGGCGGAAATCGCCGAGAGCCGGGGAAGCTTTCCCTTCATAGAAGAAAGTATATTCGATGGCCCCCGTCGCAATGCCACCCTGCTCTCCATGGCCCCCACCGGGACCATTAGCATGATCGCGGGGTGCTCCTCTGGCATCGAGCCATTGTATGCCATCGCCTATGGACATAACGTTATCGGCGGCAGAGTGGAAGAGGTTAATGCCTACTTCCTCGCCTGGGGGAGAGAGGAGCGTTTCTTGACCCCTTCGCTCATGCGTGAGGTAAGGAGGCGCCATTCCATCAAGGACCTCGAGGAGATCCCTGCCTCGGTCCGGGAGATCTTTGTTACAGCTCATGACATCCCGGCGGTGGAACAGGTTAACGTCCAGGCGGCCTTCCAGCGCCATGTTGATAATGCCGTGTCCAAGACCATCAACCTGCCTGCCAGCGCTTCCCTGGAAGAGGTCCGTGACGCTTTCATGCATGCACATCGGCAGGGGTGCAAGGGTGTGACGGTGTATCGGGAAGGAAGCCGGAGAGGGCAGGTTCTCACTATACGGAGAGGGGAGAATGAATATCCCACCTGTGGCCGCCATGTGGAGGCGGACGGCGGCCCCCTAGAGTGCAATAATTGTTAATAATGTACATTATAGTACATGGGTACACATTAATGTTAAATAGTCCCCCTCTCTTATCTGAGACTCATGTCCATATCAAAGGATGACAAGGTCATGCTAACTGTGGATGACATTCCAACCAAGTGGTATAACATCGCAGCCGACCTCCCTGAGCCGGTACCGTCACCTCTCAACCCTCGCACCAATCAACCAGTGGAGCCCCAGGAGTTGGAGGCGATATTTCCCAAGGCTGCCATTGCTCAGGAGCTATCGGTGGAGCGTTACATTGACATCCCCGAAGAGGTCCGGGATGCCTATCTCATGCTTGGCCGGCCCACTCCTCTGCAAAGGGCAAAGAGGCTGGAGAAGTTCCTCAACACCCCTGCCAAGATATACTTTAAAAGAGAGGACCTTTCGCCCGCAGGCTCACATAAGGTCAATTCTGCAATCCCTCAGGCATACTTCAATATGAAGGAGGGTGTAGAAAACATTACCACGGAGACGGGGGCGGGACAGTGGGGCACGGCGCTGGCTCTGGCATGTGCCCATTTCGACCTGACCTGTAAGGTATTCATGGTTCGCGTCTCCTATGATCAAAAGCCCTTGCGGAGATTGATCATGGAGACATATGGCTCCAAGGTCTATGCTTCCCCCAGCAAGGAGACCGCCTTCGGACGACAGTTTCTGGAAAAGAACCCTGACAGCTCTGGCTCGCTTGGTATCGCCATCTCCGAGGCTATTGAAACCTGCGTCAACCAGCCCAATACCAAATACTCCCTGGGCAGCGTGGCCAATCATGTCATGCTGCATCAGACCGTCATCGGTCAGGAGGTCATGCAGCAGCTCGAGCAGATAGACGTCGTACCAGACTACATGATCGCCTGCGTGGGCGGTGGAAGTAACTTCGCCGGGTTCTGCTTCCCCATGATGGGCAAGAAGATCCAGGGGAAGGTCGATACCGAGTTTATCGCGGCGGAGCCCAGGTCCGTTCCCTCACTGACTGGCGGGGAATACCGTTACGACTTTGGAGACACTGCCGGGATGACCCCCCTGTTCAAGATGTACACCATGGGTCATGATTTCATGCCCTCCCCCATCCATGCGGGCGGGCTTCGTTACCATGGCATGGCTCCCACCGTATCCCTGGCGACCAAACTGAAGTATGTGACCCCAATGGCCTATGACCAGATGGATACCTTCGCATCGGCCATAACCTTCGCCAAGACCGAGGGCATCATACCTGCCCCGGAGAGTTCTCACGCCATCAAGGCCGCCATCGATAAGGCCCTTGAGGCCAAGAAAGCCAATGAAGAGAAGGTCATCGTGTTCAACCTATCGGGTCACGGACTGCTGGATATGGCGGGCTATGGTCGATATCTAAACGGAGAGCTTGGTGAGCGGAACGGCGCTTGAAGACCCGAACCCCTTTCCATTCATTTTATTTTCATTTTTTTAACTGCCGTGTTGACTCATGTGGGCAAGGGCCCTGCTCCCTAACTCTAGAACTATTGAGAAGGGGCCTAGCTCTTATGCCGAGCATCCATCCATGGTGAATTATGAAAATTATTCAACTGCATGGAAAACAGAAGAGCAATGACGGTTGCCCCTGCGCAGCGGTAACGCGCTAATCTGCACACTACAGATTTCGCCAGAGGGATGCCTATCGGCCATGCGGTGATAAACTGCCGGACCTCTCAGGCGTTCGTGCATCACGACCGCAATATGAACTACGCTCAAGTGACTGAACGAGCGCTACTATCTTTCGAATTGAAAGCGCTAAGGCAGGTAGGCGAGCACAGATAGAACTCCTTCCCATTCTTGCGCAGCTTCAATGGTTCTTCTCTCATCTGCCGGCCACACTGAGAGCATGGCATGACCACTTGAAGGCCGGGAGCGACCACTGCGCGATCCTCTTCCTTGCCCACCGCGATAACGTTGGCTACATCATACTCGAGCAACTCCGGTATGGTGCTTAGCCTGGATGCAAACTCATTGATCTCATGGACGCGAGTAAATGTACACATAAGAAGGAGACGCCCACAGCTGAGGAAGAACAGTTGACGGACCACTGCATCATCGATGAAATATTCCGACACCCTGGATAGATCGGCTGGCCGTGCCTTGATCGCCACTACCGTGCTCATCTCCCCCAGCCTCTCCGGATCGAGGCTAGCTCTGTATCCACGGATCACCCCCTGATTCTCCATGGTATTGACCTTGCTGCTGACGGTGGGGACGCTGACGCCCACTCTCTCAGAGATCTGGCGGTAGGAAAGCCGCCCGTTGGCCTGAAGGGCGGTAAGGATGTTAACATCGTTATCGTCAAGGCTCATAATAATTAGTTGAGAGGGGAGCTGTTATAATCCTTTGCAAGAAGAAAGAAAAACACACCGATTAATTACAGAACAAAGGCATAAGCACCCATCTCGACCGATGATGTCATAGAAAGGATAGTATATTCTGATAACCTCATTTAATGACATGAGCGAGAGGCCATGCGCCGAGGATGCGACGAAAGAGTGCTCATCTCCTGTTACCTCAGATAAGAGAACTGCCGCCTTCGGCATCACCGGGATGACCTGCGCCTCCTGCGCGGGGACGGTGGAGGGGGCGCTGAGAGAGCTCGCTGGGGTGGAAGAGGCATCTGTCAACCTGACCACCGAACGGGCCAAGGTCGTGTTCGATTCTTCCAAGGTCACCCCAGAGGCCATCGCCAGGGCAGTGAAGGATGCAGGTTATGGTCTCGCCGTGAGCAAGGTCACATTCTCTGTCAGAGGGATGACCTGCGCCTCCTGTGCTCAGTTGATCGAGGAAACGCTCACGGCCCTGGAGGGCGTATATTCGGCCGAGGTCAATCTGGCCACTGAAAGGGTGAGTATTCAATATGATCCGGGCTCGATCACCCTGGCCTCCATCAAGGAGGCGATCGTCGACGCGGGCTATGAGGTCCTAGAGATCGAGACGATGGATACCGAGATGGCTGCCCGAGAACGGGAGAGAAAGAGGCAGTTGAGCCTCCTGGTGTTCTCTCTATCCCTGAGCATACCGATCATGGTACTGATGGTGGGGTTCGATTTCCTCAACCTGGGCGTTCGATTGGGCATCCAGGAGTGGCAGAGTGTGATCCTTTTCCTACTGGCCACTCCCGTGCAGTTCATCGCGGGATATCAATTCTATATCGGCACCTACAGGGCCCTGCGTAACCGACGAGCCAACATGGAGACCCTTATTGCCATAGGTTCTTCGGCGGCGTACTTCTATTCTGTGGCCGTCACCTTCTTCCCAGAGGTTATCCCGTTCGGCCATCACACCTATTACGACACGTCGGCGATGATCATCTCTCTTATTCTGTTCGGCAAATATCTGGAGGCAAGGGCCAAGGGAAGAACATCGGAGGCCATCCGCAAGCTCATTGGTCTGCAGGCTCGCACCGCCCGGGTCATACGCAATGGCCAGGAAGTCGAGGTTCCGGTGGAGGATCTAGCCATCGATGACATATTCATGGTCCGCCCGGGAGAGAAGATCGCCACGGATGGTATCGTGATAGAGGGAGTCTCGGCGGTGGATGAGAGCATGCTCACTGGAGAGAGCATACCTGTGGAGAAAGCGGCGGGGTCGACAGTAATTGGAGGCTCCATCAACAAGAACGGCTCGCTCAAGGTACGCGCCGATAGGATCGGCAAGGATACCGCCCTATCACAGATCATTCGCCTGGTCGAGGAGGCTCAGACATCCAAGGCGCCCATCCAGAGGTATGCCGACACCGTCTCGGCATGGTTCGTACCGGCAGTCATCCTCATCGCCCTGTTCAGCTTCGCAGCATGGTACTTCTTCCTGGTCGGGGCACTGGGCATTACAGAGGATCGCTTTCTCTTCTCCCTTTCTATTTTCATCGCCGTACTGGTGATCTCCTGTCCCTGCGCCCTCGGTCTGGCCACTCCAACAGCGATCATGGTCGGCTCCGGTAAAGGAGCCGAGAATGGCATCCTCATCAAGAGCGGGGGTGCGCTGGAAGCTGCCGGCAAGATCACCACCATCATCTTCGATAAGACCGGTACCCTAACCCAGGGGAAGCCAGAGGTAACAGATGTTCTCCCCTATGGCAATGCCGCCACGGAGGATGTGCTTATCTTCGCCGCCTCGGCCGAGAAAGGGTCAGAGCATCCATTGGGTGAGGCCATAGTGCGAAGGGCAATGAGCGATGGGCTAGAACTGTACGAAACAGAACAGTTCATGGCCGTGCCGGGAAAGGGAGTGCAGGCGACCATACAGGGCAAGGAGGCGCTCATCGGCAATCGCGCGCTCATGGATATGGAGAA
>JAAYQQ010000056.1 GCA_012519255.1 Methanobacteriota archaeon
AGCTCCTCGGGGATGTTGCGGATACCCACTTCCAGGAAGCCGCGAACGATCATGCCCACTGCCTCATCCTCGGTCAGCCCACGGGACATGATATACTCCACCTGGTCCCTGGCAATCTTGCCTAGAGATGCCTCGTGTGTCATTTCCACGTCGGGCACATGCGCCTCCAGTTCTGGGATGGCAATGTTCACGCCTTTCTCTCCCAGGATGAGGCCGCGACACTCCAGATGGGCCTTGATGTCCGGCGCCTTGCCCACCAATGATCCACGATTGATCACCTTGCCTCCCGTGGTGATGGAACGAGAGATGATCTCCGCCCTTGAGCCCGGGGCGCTAAGTATGGCGCGAGAACCGAGGTCCAGGTCGGCACCCGGCTGCGCCACCGCCACGGTGTTGAACTGCGCCACCGCTCCCTTGCCCACCAGGTGAGCGGTGGGGAACGTCTGCACGGTCTTGACCTTCTTTAGAATGACGTAATTGTTGATGTATGAGCCGCCCTCCTCAACTATGATCCCGGTGCGTGGGCGCACCCCGACCTGCTCGGCCCAGTTGTGTATCATGGTGAAGGTGAGCTTTCCTCCTTTCTTGACGTAGAACTCGGAGATGCCCATGTGGATCGCCGCTTCCACACCTTTCTGGCTGACGCATCCGGTGACGACGTCCAGTGAAGCGCCTTCTTCCACGATGATGATATTGTGCACCATCTGGGCGGAGCGTTCCCCTCCCACCAGCATACATGTCTGGATGGGCAGCTTCACCTGCTGGCCGGGCAGTGCCCGGATAAAGTAGCCTGGAGCGTCGCTAAGATATGTGGAAGCAGTGTACTTGTCCGCGTCGGGCTGGACCAGCTTCCAGGCGTAATCCTTGAGCCAGTCATATTTCTGCATCGCCGATCGAGTGTCCATGAGCTCGTAGCTATCGCCCACGACGGAGCGGGCGACCATGGCATTGTCCAGGACTACCAGGCTTCCCTGGCGCCCCTCCTCCGAAGGGACCACGCCTCCGCGGAGCATCGCTTCTTGCACATCGTCGGAAAGTTCGTCTAGACTCGATACCTGCGGTATATCTCGGGCGCCCTCTCGGTATTTGGACAGATCAATATCTTCACCAAAGGAACCTTTCTTCTCGAGCGCGTCCCTGGCTCTTTTCTTCATCTCGGTCTCACTAGACGACATTCGACACACTCCTCGTATCCGTTAGTTCTGATCTCACGCAAAAGCTCCCGAGGATTACCAGAGCAGGCAACCATCCCATCGCACAGCACATATCCCCGGTCTGCTTCAATGTAGTCAAGTATCTGTCCGGTGTGCGTGATCACCAGCGCGCTCTTCCCTTCCATGGCGCGCTTGCCGGCGCAGGTGATTCCACCGGTGATGAGGTCATGAATCATCGTCCCAACTCTCTCGATGCTCTGCAGGTCAACCCCCGACTCTGGTTCATCGAGCAAATACAAACATGGGTTCTGGGCGGCCAGCTGTAGCAACTCGGAGCGTTTGATCTCCCCTCCGGAGAAGCCTACATTGACATCCCGTTCCAAAAATCGCCCCATGTCAAGCCTACTGGCCAGCTCCTGAGGGTCCTTCTTGCCCTTGGCGGTGACGCGGAGCATATCCTTCAGCTGCACTCCTACCAGGTTGGGAGGACGTTGTGACATCAGACCGATGCCCAGCTGGGCCCTTTCGTGCACAGGCAGAGTGGTAATATCTCTCCCGTCGAAGATGATCTGGCCCTCCACGACCTTGTAGTTACTCAGGCCCATGATGGCGTTGAGTAGCGATGACTTGCCGGAACCGTTCGGCCCGAATAAAACACAGGTGGCGCCGGACGGAACCTCAAGGGATACATCCCTCAACACTCGTCTGTTCCCGACTTCCACAGTCAGGTTCTTGATCTCGAGCATGGTCTCCCGCTTCAGAACAACAAGGAGGTCATTAATAATCTTTCCACGAGCCCAACGCTTTATTCCGATTTCATCAGGGAAATAAGCTCTTTGAGGATGGGCAAGGTCTCCTCTTCGGGCGGGTTAATCAGAAGATATCTCGTCTCCAGGCGTTCTAATCTGAGCAGGGGAAGGGTGATCCGGGCGTCCTTCCGCGTTATCACGATCTCATAGCTCGAGGGGACGGGGACTCCCAGCATCCAGCTGCCGATGGTGCGGACGATGTCCTCGCCACGGAACTGCATGACATTGCCAGAGAGGGTGGCGCCATTGGACTGAACCTTTCCCACCAGCTGTTCGACGAACGATGAATGAAATAGCCGATTGAGTCGGCAATATATGGAGAACGCCGCCCGCGCGTCCTTCCACTCCATCATGGTCATCCATTGATCATATACTGCTCTGAGCTGAGGATCGGGACGGTCAGAGCCCTCCCTGAATTTATCCACCTGGCCGCGGAAGACGAGGTATCTCTCCATCAATTCGCCCATGGTCGCGAATGGTCAACCGACAACATCAAACCCGCTCCTCACGGGGCTCTGTCGAGGCCCCGCCTCGCGACGGTCTCGCTTTCACCCTCACGCCGCTGAGCCGTTCGCCGAAGGGCAGGAGGTTGAGCAAGAACAGCGCGGCCATGGAGAGCATTATGGTTCCAGGCAGCAGGATGAGATAGAATATCGCCTGGTCGGCGAAGATGCCCAGCGCCCATAGGCGGTTCACCACCACGGCAATGGCCAGCATATGGGCGAGATAGATGCCGTATGAGTATGTGCCAATGGCCCTTGTGGATCTTGCCAGGGCCCCCTGTCTTCTCATCAGCCACCTTGATGCGCGATATAGCGGACCGAGCATGAGTATCGTGAATGGGAGGACCAGCAATGCCCATATGGGTCCCAGGCGGAGGAACTGCAGTGCGACCACCAAGAGCAGTATGAGAGGAATAACCGTCAGTGAGCCAGTACGTGCGATCCATGCATCCCATGTCGCCGGAGTGCGCTGCGCCCATATGCCAAGAACAAAGAAGGCAAGGTAGCCAGGGAACAGCCGCGCCGCCACCAGGCCTCCAAACCCCGCTACCGGCTGGGCCAGGGTATCAAGGCCCTGCGCCAGTGGAGTAACCAGAAATAGATACCAGATTATATACAGGGCGATGGACACGGCAAGCATCTCCCAGCTCCCCCCTCGCCGCTCGGAGGAATGCTGCCATCGTGTCAGAAGGGGGAAGAGGAAGTAGAATTGCAGCAGCACGGCGATGAACCAGAAGATTCCGGTGGCGTCGAACAGCAGGAGCGACCACAGCGCCCGCTCGACGGTGTAGCCAGGGATGGTGTACAGATTGTACACGATGTACAACGATGAAAAGGCGATATAGGGAATGAGAATGGATGAGAGTCGCCGATGATAGAATGTCCTCATCCCCTGAACATCAAAATAGCGCAGGCTGAGCACGAAACCGGAGACAAAGAAGAATACTGGTACCCCGAAGTCGGCCAGGTGAGAGAGAAAATCGCTCACCACTGGGATGAGGCTGGGGACGGTGATGGTGTTGGAGTATGCCATCACATGAATGGTCACGATGGCCAGGATGGCGAAGCCCCGCAAATAGTCAAACTCCCTTATCCATCCGGCCTTCTCCCGAGGCATAAGCATTTCTTTGGGCTCTCAATGGTAATATCTCTTTAGATAATATTTGGGAAAGAAGGATTCATTTCATAACTAGAAGGACTATCTACACTGTGTGCTCTTGCTATGTCATATTTTCATCGGTGCTTTGCTGGGTCTCCTGATCTATCGTTGGAAGGGCGAGATCATGGCAGTACCCCTCGCGGCGCTCGGCGCAATACTTCCTGATCTGGTGGACAAACCACTAGGACATCTATTGCTGCAGGAGACATTGGACAACGGCCGCATCTTTGGGCACAGTCTGCTCTTCACCGGCATGGTCTTTACCATCGTCGCGGTCGTGGGGTGGAAGAAATACAGTCCCCTGGTCATCGCATTGCTCGCTGGCCTTATATCTCATCTAATACTGGATGCCATGTGGATGTTGCCCACCACCCTATTCTGGCCCCTTCTTGGACCATTTCCCCAGGAGAGCTATCCCGATTACTTTAGCACCTCGGTGGTGCGCGAGCTGCTTGCGCCGTCGGAGTATGCCTTCCTAGGTGGCATTGGTCTCATCGCCGCGGCGTTGTGGAATGATCGCCTGGGTCCCCTGCAAAGGGTCGGTGATGTGCTGCTACGAAATCGTCGGGTAGTATATGCTGCCCTATTCATCATAGGTGGCGCCTACATCGTACTCGCGGCCGTCCATATTCTGGAAGGCTCTCCAACGGGGCAGAATGAGCTGATCCTTGCCGTCGCCCTGCTATTCGGAGGTGCCATGTTAAGATCTCTGGACCCCGGTGGAGAGCGACAACTTCAACACCACGTTGGAGAACATTGACGTTGAGATCCAGTCGCCCAGCTGCACACATGCTCGATAGGCACTTTGCACTCACTAGGTTCACTTCAGAGCAAAGGGCGGAGGGTGCGGGATATCACACGTCATCTTCGGAGAGGTCCTACGCGATAGGATAGGGATTGTGGCGG
>JAAYQQ010000057.1 GCA_012519255.1 Methanobacteriota archaeon
TATGCTTCGTGGGAATTCCTCGATCATTCAGTTGCCGGGCGATCTCTTCGAGGGAATGCCCGCAAATATACGCACGGTAGATGTATCTGACCGTTTCCGCCTCCTCGTCTTCGACAACCAGGTTGCGGTCGATAATGCTGTAGCCAAAGGGCACGCCCGAGCCCAGATAGCCAGAACCTTTCTTTGCCTTCTGAGTCATACCCAGTTTGACCCGCTCACCGATCTGCTCACTCTCCAGCTGGGCAATACGCTGGATGGTGTCCATGACGCAACGCCCCATCGCTGTAGTGGTGTCAAACTTCTCCTGCATGGAGCTGAACTGCTTCCCCCACGCACCAATGGAGTCCATCATCTGGGCGAAATTGCGAGAGTTACGATGGATACGATCCATCTTGAGAACCAGAAGAACATCCCAGTCCTCCCTCTGTTCGAACATGCGCCGATAGGCTGGCCGGTCGATATTTCTGCCAGAGTAACCGTCATCAACGAACTCTCCAGCGACTGCCCAGCCCTTGGCCTTACAGTATGCTCTTAAACGCTTGAGCTGGGCGGGGATACTGTACCCCTCCCTGGCCTGGTCCTCAGTGGAGACACGCGCATATATTGCGGCGCGCAAGGGCTCCCCCCTGAATAAGATATGAATGTGACTGTCGAACGAAATTAAAGTGCATCCCGGTGAGGAATGGTCGAGAAAAGATAAGAGTTTTATCAATAATGCATTTAATCATAGTACTAAATTAATTCCTTATGTTGATTTACTCGCTATATTATATTAGCTAACTCCTTCTAGTAGTGGTTAAGTGGATGATGGTCATGCCCCAAAATCATATGGATGAGGGCCTTGAAGCTAGGGTGGAGAAGCTTCGCCAGGAGTATGGCGAGCTGCTCAATGACAAGGTCCTTTACAGAATAGCCCTAGAAGAAGGAGAAAGTAATATGACATCTACCAAAAAAATAGCTGATTTTGAGAACCGAGAAGAGGTTTCCGCAGTCGTAAAGGTCACCAGGATCAACGATACACGGACCTTCCAGAAGAGAACGGGAGGCGAGGGGAGAGTACGCAACATCGAAGTAGAGGATGAGACGGGAACCTGTCGCCTCACTCTATGGGATGATGATGTGAATCTTCCTGAGGATATGAATATCCAGATCGGTACACAGCTGAAGTTGACCGACTGCTATACGAAGCAGACCGACTTTGGTCTCGATGTATCCAAGGGTAGAAGAGGTAAAATCGAGATAGAGTAAATGGAAAAGCGAATAGCTTTACTACCTTTTTATTTATTTTTACTACATAATCGCCTTCTGAGTGGCGGATGCGGGATGAAGACTTCATTTTGCAATATTTAATACAGCCATCATTGAGTCAATAATTTACATTAAAGGACAGTATGGCGCCTGGCCTGGCCACATTAGATAATAGAATTCCATGAACCTGATTATGAACGTTATGCTGTTCCTATCTATGGATGAAAATATTCAAAGAATGTAGATATATTGGTATTTAAAAATAGAAGAATGGAAAGGGGTTGTTGGAAGAGGTTTATTTTCTCCGCCTTAGGACAAATACCGAGCCGACCGCGATGATGGCAATGGCTGCCACGGCGATCAGAGCAATGGCCATCATATCGAGACCATCCTCGCCCCTGGCCTTCTTGGCCACGCTCTCATGATATGTCTCAATGGCCTCGATCTCTGTCATCGCTTCCTCGGCGGTGACATTCTCATTTTTCACTTCCGCCCCGAAGGTTGCAAACATTTCCATATCGATGGGCAGGTTACTATCCATTGACATGAAGGTGGAGGCAAAGATCTCCATCAGATCAGATGTATAGTAGATCTCGGTGGTCTCTCCATCATGCGTGACCTCAATGGTATAAACTGACTTTTCCTTCCCAAAGATCTCCTTCAGCTCCTCCCCTTTGCAACTCATCTCTGCGTAGATGCTCTCTTCGAACGGCTTGAGCTTGCCATCAATTATGTTGATACCATCACTGATGAGATCATCGAATTTGATGGGGGACTCGGTTATGTTCAGCTCCTTCATGGCGCTCAAATTGAATAGCGCGCTCTCCACATCCCCTGGCAGGCCAGTAATATCGAGGAACCCGCTTGCCTCGCCCGTGACATTGACGGTGGAATCGATCGTCCAAACATTGCCCACTTCCAGCGGGAACTCGTAGAGGTTAAGCGCCGGTTCGAACTTTAGGTTCAGTTTGGCATCGAAAACCGCTCTCAGGTCGACGTCGTAGTTATCATATGTTACGTCTAAGAGGACGTTCGTGGGGATGATAACGTTCGATCCATAGATGGAATCTGTATCCACCGTGGGGACATTATTCACATCAACGCTTACGACCGCAGCGGCAGAGAATGTAAACTCCATGCTCTTGATGGCATGAGTTTCCTTCTCTAGATGTACGGTCCCTCCGATGATGAGCGCAAAGTCCTCGGCCAGGTTCGCGCTCAAAATCTTCTTCTCGACATCTATGCCGGCCGCACTAAGGTCAAGACCTTCTAGATCACTCATATCGAAGTCATTCCAGTCTATGTTTGAGAAAAACTCCCCGACCGAGATGTTGTAATTACCAGCCTTGGGCATTTCGCCCGAGAGCTTTATGTTGGCATTGGTGGCCAGCTTGACCGCCATCTTGGCACTGATGATATACTCGTCATTTGTGACATCATCGACCCTTAGGACGCCATAAAAGGCAGCATCGGCACCGATTCCCATCTCTTCTAATGTGAGTCCAGGGAATATGCCAAGGATTGTCATATTGACCTTTTCCTTCAATTCAGGATCCATATTGGCCCATTTCCAATCGAACTGCATGGTCTGACCAACCACCCACTCGTTCTCAGTAGTATACTCAGGAGCGTCCGCTTGAGCGGCGCTAACGGGAACGGCGAGCAGACTGGTCAGGAACAGCGCCCCGATCAGAACAGCGGCACTTGCAGAAATTTTATTCATCTTACCCTCCCAGA
>JAAYQQ010000058.1 GCA_012519255.1 Methanobacteriota archaeon
GTTTGAAGGACGAGATCGCAGCAATAATTATTCCTCATCAGACTCGGCCTTATTATCGACACATTTGAGGCAGCTCTCGCAGCAACCATGGCATATCCCCTCTCTCATGCTCTTCATGGCCATCCTTGCGGCCAGTGCAAACACGAGCAGTACCACCAGGCCTATGATGATGGTGGCGAGTTGATCAACCAGGGGCATGATCATGAGGCCACCGCCTCTCCCACCTTGTCTCCACCACTCACTGGCCTGAATGTTAGATATAGCAGGAGCACGAGAGCGATTACCGCGAATGGCGTGTATATGGACGGGCCATTGCCCTGGACCAGCAGCCCCAGCTGGTAGAATATGAATGCGATGGCGTAGGCAAATCCACATTGGTATGCGACGGCCTTTGCGGTAGAGGCCCAACTCCCAAGCTCACGGCGCATGGCGCCGATTGCCGCAAAGCAGGGAGCGCACAGCAGATTGAACACCAGGAAGGAATACGCCGCCAGCGGAGTGAAGATAGAGGGCAATGCCGTCCATATCTCTTCTCCGAAATCCGCCACCTCTCCAAACCCTAACAGGATCCCAAAGGTCGCCACGACATTCTCCTTCGCCACGAGCCCGGCAATGGTCGCCACGGCAGCCCTCCACTCGCCCCATCCGAGCGGCTCGAACAGCGGCGCCATGATCTTGCCCAGGTCTGCAAGCATGGAATCTCCCACGCCCACCGCAGTCATTCCCCAGTTGTAAGATGAAAGGAACCAGATCAGTCCGCATGCAAGGATGATGACCGTTCCCGCCTTCTTGACGAAGTGACGGGTCCTCTCCGTTGCGCTTATCCCTATCGTTCTTAGGCCAGGCCTGTGGTACGCCGGGAGTTCCATTATGAAGGGCGCAGGTTCTCCGACGAATCTCCTCATCTTCTTCAGTATGACTCCAGATATTAGGATCGCAAATATTCCGAGGAAGTATGCGGACGGAGCGATCCACGGAGATCCATCAAACAGGGCGCCCGCTATCAGGGCGATCACGGGGAGCTTTGCGGAGCATGGTATGAATGATGTTGTGATCACCGTGATCTTTCGGTCCCGCTCATCCTCTATGGTCCTGGAAGCCATGATCCCGGGGACCCCGCATCCGGTCGATATCAGGGCGGGTATGACCGATTTCCCCGAAAGACCGAATTTTCTGAAGACGCGATCCATGATGAAGGCTATGCGAGCCATGTATCCGCAGTCCTCAAGAATGGCCAGCAGTATGAAGAGGACAAACATTTGAGGTAGGAACCCGAGAACGGCCCCGATGCCCGTAATGATGCCGTCCACTACCAGCGAGGTCAGCCATGCGGCCGTGCCTACCCCCTCAAGCCATTCACGGGAGCCGGGAATGATGTATTCTTCGAACAGGGTCTCATTGACCCAATCGGTCATCGCCCCGCCTATCGTAGATATGGATAGGTAGTAGATCACGAACATGACGCCGAAGAAAATGGGCAACGCAAGCCAGCGGTTGGTAACCACCCTATCTATCTTATCAGAGGTCGTGAGAATCCCCTTCTCGCTCCTCTTCGAAGACTTTCCCACGATGTCTGTTATGAAATTGTAACGCTGGTCGATGATAATGCTCTCGCCGTCATTATCCAGGGATGATTCCAATCTCGCCACGATGGGAGCCGCCTTCTCCATGGCGTCCCTCATGGTCTCGGAAACTTCAGGATCTCCTTCGATGATCTTTACCGAATACCATCTGAGCAGATCGTCTGGCACGGTTCCTTTTATGATCCTGGAGATTCTGGATATGGCCTCCTCCACTTTTTTGGAGTAGATGCGGATAGGTCGGTCTGAACCCGCTCCACTCGCCACTTCCATCACCCTGGTGGAGACCTCATCAAGGCCCTTTCTTTTCAGGGCCGATGTCTCGATGACATCGCAGCCGAGATACGCGGACAATTTACCGACATCAATTGAATCACCGCGACTATCGATGACATCCATCATATTGAGGGCGATCACGACGGGGATTCCCAACTCAAGGACCTGAGTGGACAGGAAAAGGTTCCTTTCCAGATTGGTGGCATCCACGATGTTTATGATCGCGTCGGGCCTCTCTTTCACAAGGTAGTCTCTGGAGACCGCCTCCTCGGGGGAATAGGGCGAGAGGGAATATATTCCGGGGAGGTCTATGATGGAGACCTCCCTGTTACCTCTGAGCGTACCCACCTTTTTGTCAACCGTCACGCCCGGCCAATTGCCCACGCGCTGCGTGCCGCCGGTAAGGGCATTGAACATTGTCGTCTTCCCGCAGTTGGGATTCCCAACAAGTGCTATCTTAATCGTCATTTCAACTTCTCCAATGATTGTTTGGCCACGCATGGCTCACGCTAGAACAACATGCAATTGGCCAGGCGACGTCGACCGTGTCAGCGGTCGCTGACCTCGATCATCTCCGCATCCTTCTTTCTTAAAGTGAGGCTGTACCCTCTAACCAGGACCTCGATGGGGTCTCCGAGCGGGGCAACGCTTTGAACCTTGACACTGCACCCATTTGTGATGCCCATGTCCATAATCCGTCTTCTCAGCGCGCCCTCTCCACGCAGCGCGACGATCTTGACCGTCTCGCCACACTCTACCTCTCTCAAAGTTCTCATAGAGAACCTCGACCGACGATTATCCGATTGGCCATCGATCTGTCGATAGCCACCCGCGTTCCCATGATCTCCACGATGAGGTTTCCTGACACTCTGGACAGGACCGTGATAGGCGCCCCCTCCACGAATCCCATATCCATCAGGTATTTCCTGGTTCTATCATCTCCCATGACGCGTTTGATGTGATTCACCTCTCCTGGCTTTGTAAACATCAACGACATTCAGATACCTCGTCTTCTCATTCAGGGGATAATTAGGCATCCCTAAATTTGAACTGTAATCATACCGGATGTATATAGCTTTTAGGCTATCCTAAACTCTTAGGTATCAAGAAAGTCTTGGAAATGATAACTCGAATAAAGGGCGCCCCCGGCCTTGTGGGGCTATAAAATAAGAGGGCCCGACGCAGCTGCAGGTCTTGCGCCAATACGATCTCGATTCTATTTATGAGAAAATAAAAAAGAAAATGATGGCGCCAGAAGACGCCAACATTCTATTAACTCAGTAGCGGCCGAACTTCTCCACGGCATCCTGCATGGCGCAAATGTTCTCCATCGGCGCATCCCTGGGCATCTCACACCCTAGAGATAGGATGAACCTCCCATCCTTCCCGGCCTTCTCGATGCATTCCGCAGAGGCCTTGATAACGTCCTGTGGAGTCCCATTCCAGAGAGCATCGATGGGATGGACGTTACCCATCAGGGTCAGCCCATCGCCCAGTTTCTCCCTTGCCACGGCGATATCAACGGCGTGGTCAACGCTGAAGCAGTCAACGCCCAGTTGAGAGATGACGTCCATAATGGGGACGGTGTCGCCGCAAATATGCAGTATAACCGGCACGTTGTACTCTGCCTTCCAACCCTTAACGAGCCGTTTCGTCTCTTCGGCAATGAACTCTTGATAGGTATCTCCTGAAATGATCGTGCCAGATGCTGTCGGATCAGGCAGCCAAACCGAGTCGCTTCCGCTTTCAAGCCCAAGGGTCATGACCCCGTCCACAAGGCGCGAAGCTTTCTTGATGACCTTTCTAGCAAGGTCCGGCTCTGTCAGCAGGTCCATAAGCAGATTCTCAACCCCTCTTGCGAAGCCGGCGGTAGTCATCACTCCCCATGACCAGCCCGCAGTCAATGCGCCAGTGTCATTTTTCTTATTGAGGAGAGCTATCTTATCAAGTATGCCTGTTCTCAAATACGGCGATTCCTTGGGATCGAATGGATCATAGAGCTCTTTTGAGTCAACATCCTCTGGTGTTGTAAAATACGAACCCATGACATTGCCGTAGTTATCATCTGGAAGGGAGATGTCGATTCCAAGATCCATGAACATTGCTGGTGATTCTACACAGGGGCCCAGGATGAAATCTGATTTCGACTTCCTGTTAAAGTCCAGCGTTGCGCCAACAGACTTCTCCGCATCAAATCTCAGATCTTTCATCTGATAACCGGCTATCTTGGCAATGACGATGTTAGAGAGGTCGTGTACCGGCACGCGGTCTGGTTTCTCTCCATTTAAAACAGCCTCCACCCTTTCTCGCGATGTCATTTGTGTCGTTTTGTCTCCTCCTAATATTTTTTATGTTCCATTATAATGGGGCGATAATATATCATTCTGGGCAATTTAATCTCTTTCCGAACAGTCGAGTTAAGAAGAAATCTTCCGTGCGTTGCCCGGAAAAAAGAGCAGGGAGATACCATTTGAGCATCCAATGGACTGAGAGGGGTACAACTTCCCACGGCATCTCCCATCGCTGCGAATGGTTCCCCAGCAGGCCCGAATGAGGAGGATATTCCTTACGGCAATGCCATGAGCATCTGTAGAGGGTCCCCTGGGAAAGTGATATTTTGCATAAACGCTAGTGGATCCAAGGTCTCTCTAGTCCTGTACCTTTTCCAGTAGGAGCTCAAGATAGGAGCGCCGCTCGCTGCCTTCCAGTCCAAGCGAGGCCATTACATTGTACAGTGCGGCCTTTCCCTTCTCGATATCCTCACCTTGCACCTCCAGTTCGACGTAGTCGCCCAACCCAACTATGTGGTCTAGCACGACCTCAACTCCATCCAGATCGTA
>JAAYQQ010000006.1 GCA_012519255.1 Methanobacteriota archaeon
CAATAACTTTTTCCATGAGGAAGAGTTGTCGGTGCCCTGGCCCCAATATTGTATAGTGAGCTTCAGGGCAATCCGCTCAATATAGAACTAGCGTCATGGCCGTAAGAATGGTTGCAAGATAATCAGGCAGTTATCGTAAGTTGATTGTGCGGCATCGTGAGGGCGGACACATTTTCATAGATCCATTATGGCAGTATTAATTTTAATTATTCAGAATTTAGATGAGAACTATGTGCGGACTAAAAATAAAACTCCACCTGCTGCCGAATATCGATGCGATGGCGGCATTTTATTCTTCCATACATTAATCTGGCACCCACGCTGCATATGTTGACGATCTTATGTAGATAGACTTCAAATTATTATTTTATTAGTAATATGATATCACCATCTCGATACTGTCGACTCGCTTACATCTAACAGTTATCTACATATACAAAGAATAGAAGTTTCAATAGTAGGGGCATTTGAAGGTGTCCCGTACCCTATAGGAGGTAGGGTTGAGGTGCGAGCATGTTAGACATAAAGAGTGTAAACTACGACAGGGTTTTGCGCCGCTATGATATACAAATGGAGGCGAAGGAAACCCCCGAAGAGCTAGCTGCCAAGATGGTTCCAAAGGACCCGGTACTTAAAAAGGTAGCAGAGGACGTCGTTTTCATGCGCTACAAAAATGTGCAGGACGATGTTGCCGCTGCTTTCCAGAACTATAGTCCTGAGGAAGTGATCGAGCAAGGCCTGATCAAGGGCATGGATGTGGTAGGTGAACTTTACGGAAGAGGCATTTACTACCTTCCCCACGTGATGGTGGCCGCCGATGCCATGGACCGAGGGGTAAAACTCTGCGAGTCCAAGATGACGGGGGCACGTGAAATGAGGGGTAAGGTCGTGATGCACGTCGCCGAGGGCGATCCACACGATATAGGCAAGAATATTGCCGCTGTCCTTCTGAAGTCCAACGGCTACAATGTCATCGACATGGGCAGAGATGTCGCTATTGAGGATGTTGTAAAGACCGTGGAGAGCGAGACCCCAGAACTGGTCACTGGAACCGCATTGATGACTACTACCATGTCTGCGTTCCCCAAGATCGCGGACATGCTCCAGGAGAAGGGAATTGACATCCCCTTCATCTGTGCTGGCGGTGCGGTGAACAGGGCGTATGTAGAATCATACCCGATGGGCATCTATGCCAACAAGGCTATTCAGGGGCCGGCCATTGCGGGCAAGGCCGTTGAAGGCTGGAACTGGAGGAAGCTGAGAGAGGACTGGGACGAGATCATCGGAGGCCCTGGAGCTAAATAAGGAGGTGGAAAAAATGGCAATAAAGAGATACACCAAAATGGAGTACGGCTCTCCTGATGAGATGGTCTTTGGCGAAGCCAGATATCCGGTCTCCTATGGCCTTGGCCAGACGGTCGGTGCTGGCATAGTCGTGCCCGAGATTAACTTTGCTCCCAGGCCTGGGGCCGAGAAGAGCCCCGAGACCCTGAGGCGTGAGTACGTCGACTACATCACCAAGGATGTCCTTGACAGGGCCATCACCCTTGGATTCCCTGCGGTCCAGCTTGAGAATGAGCACATTTTCCAGATGGTCAACGACCCTGAGCGCTTCGAGAAGCCCGTCGTCGCTGGTCAGAAGGAACTGATGCAAAAATACCATGATGAGTATGGCATTGCCCTATCCATCAGGCACACCATAGCTGACCCACGACTTGCCGAAGAAGGTTTGAGGCCAGGCATGGATAAGAAGCACAGCTACCCCGAGAAGACCATTGAGGCCTTTGAGGTCGCTGCAGCGAATGGAGCCGATCTACTGTCCATCGAGACCATGGGCGGTAAGGAGGTTGCTGACTATGCCATTCTCAGACAGGACATAAGGGGATGGCTGTTTGGTATTGGCTATCTAGGCAGTCTGGACATGGAGTGGATATGGCCTCAGATAGTTGAAATCGCCAAGAAGAACAAGATTCGTGCCGGTGGCGATACCAACTGTGCTGGTGCCAATACATCCATGTTCATGGCCGGTGGCTACCTGGACAGAGATGTCCCCAGGACCTTCGCCGCCGTGACCAGGGCCATCGCTTCGGCGAGGACTCTGATTGCCTGGGAGGCTGGCGCCACTGGACCAGACAAGGACTGTGGCTACGAGGGCCCCATCCTGAAATCTATCGCCGGTAAGCCCACTGCCCAGGAAGGAAAGAACTGCCAGTGTGCCCACGCTGATCTGATGGGCAACCTGATTGCACAGGTCTGCGACCTGTGGTCCAACGAATCAGTAGAATATCACCCCGAGTTCGGTGGTTCCTCTGTCCAGTGCTGGCTTGGATCCATTGGCTACGAGGCTGCCCTGATGAACACTGCGAAGCAACTTAAGCAGGACAAGTTGCTCCGTGATCTGTACATGGCAACCGACCGGTACAGGAGTCCGGAAGGCTTCATCCTGGCTTACGACAACGCATACAAGATCGGGCAGGCCATCGTTGAGAATGGGAACGATATCTATCTGAGGGCCAAGGCGGCTGGCATGACCGCGGCAAGGCTGATCGAGGAAGAGAATGAGGCCGGTAGGCTGAGGCTGTCAAAGCACGAGCAGGATATGCTTCGCAAGATAATTACCGACCTGAGCGCTCTCCCCGACGAGCAGTCCAAGTTCGTGGACCAGTGCCTCAAGGACTACAAGGATATCCCAATGTTCAACCCGAAGAACTACGGCCTATAAAGCGCACTCTGGAGCCCACACAAACCCCTTTCCTTTACTATTTTTTCATCTTTGTTGAAAGCCCCTATATCATTGCGTATTATGATGCTCTAAGGGGGGCGGGGTGAGGTCTACATGCTGGTCTGCAATGATGGGCAAAACAGCCCCCAGCAGCGTCTGCCAATAATGGCATTGTCTCTTGATATGACGTAAGCCGAAGGCTCAGGGACAGCAAGATTTACGCCTCGATCCCTGTCAGTCAGACTTCATGGCCTGATCAACCCTGCTGGATAATACATTTGAGGGATGGCCCAGGCAAATGGCAGAATTTGTAGACCTGAATTATGAAGATCAAATGCCGCTCCCGATCAACTTCCCACCAGCCCCTTCTCAAGCTCTCGGAACTTGAAGCACTTCTTTGGACAGGCCCTTTCACATCTCATACAGGCAGTTCCGTTGCAAAGGTCAGAGGCGATCGATATTTCGAAACCAGAGGTGCCGCCCTGATGGACCTGTATGGCGTCCTCTGGACATTCCTTGACGCATCTTTCACATCCAGTGCATCCCTCAAAGCTCCCTTTGATATACAGCCCAATGTTGCGAAGCACCTTCAGGCCTTTATACCCTAGATCAGGTATGTCCCTCATCACCGTTCGGGTCACTTTGGCATTCTTGGTGGTGGTTGGCAGAGGCTGGATATCAGATACCCGTAGCATCATGTTGTACATCTCGATTGGCATACCCTCCGTCCAATGCGCCAATTCCTGAATGAAGACCTTCTTAAAGGTCTCGTCGGAGGCGAACATGATGTGGTTTGCCCGTATGGATTTGGCAAGGGTCTGAAGCTCGTCCAGCAGTTCGGTGTCCCGGACCAGATCGGTGGCCATGGCTAGAGAGGTGTTGCCGAACTGATAGATCTGGCTGCAGGATGGAGGCAATAAGCCCACTCGCTGAGCCTTTAGGGCGTCCACGTATGTACCGGATGCGCCGCTCATATACATGATATCCAGTTCTTCGAATTTTATTCCGGCGTGTTCTAGTAGGGTGAAATGCCCCGCCCTCATGGCTCCGAATGCCTTGGCCGCCTCTACGATGTCATTCTCTTCCAGCACGATGCCGTCCTGAAGATGGATACGATTGTCCAGGGTGGTGACATGTGGCATCTTGATGAGGCCATATTTTAGCCCTTCAGCGATGGCGGCGATGACGCCGGTGCCGGTGACCCCGACTGCCCGTCCGTGCATGGCTCCCTGCTCCATGACAACGCCGGTGTTGGGATCGACAGCATCTCCCTCTTTGGCCAGGATATCATCATCCAGGACAGTGCATCTCCAATCCAGTTCGACGTTGACATCACTGATCGCCCCCGGGGAGGCAAGCATGCCAGCCTTGATATGTTGTCCTTCGATGGCCGGGCCAGCTGCAGCCGATCCGGTAATTATCTCATCTCCCACCTTGAGGGCCATCTCCGCATTGGTCCCGTAGTCGGTCACCAGGACGTCTTCCTTACGGTCCATCAATTTTGTCTTATACATCATGGCCAGAGCATCTGCTCCGATCTCATGTTTGATAGCTGGAGGGACATATATCTGGCATTTATCCGGAAGATCCAGCCCCAGATCGACGGCGTTCAATATGGTTGCATCCCGTTTCTGCAACTCCACTCCTCGGGCCTTCAATGCATGCTCGCCTACAAAGGCAAGATCGCGAGTCTCGATGTTCTGAAACATGGACAACTGGATTGGATTGCCACAGATGGCCACCCTCTCCACCTTGGACAGGTCGATGTCCAGTAGATGCATGAGCCTGTTTGCCGTGTCGATGAGCAGTCGGTGGGCCAGGTCCTGCTGGACTTCGATGCAGAAGGTCAGGTGATCCATCACGTTGGCCCCAGGCACTGGATGCCTGACGGTTATGGCTGTGGATATGATCTGGTTATTACTCAGGTCCACAGCATGTTCCCGCATACCACTTGTCCCTACGTCAATGGAGATTCCGTACATCTTTTCCCCTCAATGTTCGTGCTTGTGCTCTAGGACATCTATTTTCAGCTTATGTTGAAGTGATCCCAGACTCCCTTCCATCAGCTGTTCCACCTCCTCATCGGTGAGGCCAATCACGGCGGCCATATACCTGATCTCACCGCTCTCGATGAGTTCGCCGGGCAGATCATTCTCTGTCTCCGGGCCCAGGTCTAGATCCACAAGGTTGGCCTTGAGCGAACCGCCAGGAACGGTGAGGAAGACCTTGATGTGACCGATGAGGGCCCTTCCTGTCTGGTCCACCGCCTCCCCCATGGAACGCAGCATTCTCACGACCAGGGTGGCAAGTTCCTCGCGCCCCATTCCTTTGGGGGATTGAAACCTCAACCTAAGTCCGAATGAACTGGCTCCGGCCATCTCTTTAGAATTTTCACTCATGAGCATCCTCCAGCAACTCTACGAGTTCCTCGACCCCCCTGCCCTCCCGAGCGGATACCGGTACTATGTATGAGGATGGACTGATTTCTCGGACTGTTTCCTTGATCTTTCCTACAATCTCTGGTGAGACTATGTCTACTTTATTGATGGCCACGATATCTGAGCCTATTATCTGCCTGCTTAGAAATGGCCCTGCTTCTTCGAATAGCTTGGGCGCCCGGAATGCGTCGATGAGGCAGATGGCAATAGTGCGTTCCTCCCCTACCATGGACGTTCGAATAATCTGATTGATCTTGGATGCCAAGGCAATTCCGGTTGGCTCAATAATTATCACGTCTGGCTTAAATTCCTCGGTGACGATGCGGAGGGTACTCTGGAGAGTTCCTGAGAGGGAGCAACAGATGCAGCCCTCTGATATCTCCACGCTTCGCAGGCCGCGCGACTCGATGACTGCTCCATCTACGCCCACCTCGCCTACCTCGTTCACGATAATGGCGACCCTCTTCCCCGCATCTCCCAGAGCGGTGCCGAGTCGAATAAGTAGTGTGGTCTTGCCACTACCTAGGAACCCGGCCAGTTGGCAAATTAACATTGATAGATTCTAGTGACATTTGAAAAATATAACATTTTGGACCGGATGTACACATAAGTGGGGACTTTATTGCACGTCTCCTTTAACGCACATTAACTTTCTCTAGCAATGTATGGATATAATTCTCTATCTGAACGGTCATCAGATCTTCCGCTGGAATGACCCTAACGCCCGAGGCGTCTTCGATAAAGTCGGCTTGTTTTTCTACACCATCATGGATTATTTTCATCCCGAAGTGAGTCAGGATCGCTGCTTCTGGATGGACCTCTGACACCAGCGTGGCGGCATCTTCTGTGGACATATGCATGGGCACTCTGGATCCCAGGGGGCGTGTGAGATTAATGATCAGCACACGTGAGCCCCGGTGAGCCTGGATAAGTTCATCATGGAGTCCCGTGTCGCTCACGTATGAAATGATGCCATTTGTAGTATGGAAGCGGAATCCCACTCCAGCAGGGTCGCCGTGTCTGGTGGGGGTGACATCAATTCTCATCCCTGCAACATCGATCACTTCCCCATTACTTACCTGAATCACCTCTCGGGCAATAGCTTGGTGGTATGAAGACACCGCGGGAGTGAATCCATTCTCCCCCTTCAGTACTGACGTGGATCCCACCACTATGCCGGTCCGCTTGAAACCACCTCGGCACATGCCTTCAATGATCATCTCTGCATCGGCATAATGATCAGGATGACAGTGTGATATGATCACCCCATCGGTTTGGGCGGGATCAAGGGCTAGATGGCACATATTAGCCAGTGCTGAGGGTCCGGGATCTATGTGAAGGCGGACATGGTCTTGCAGATAAATGCCCCCAGTAGAGCGGACTTGATATATGGTTGCGAATCGACCTCCCCCTGTTCCCAGGAATGTCAGTTTAGTCATTCATCTGAGTAAATGGCGTAGCTAGTAGTCTATCTTTCCCTTCAATAAGGAAAATTAATTACCGGAGGGAGATATGGATGAGGTACATGCGCACACTCATCAAGGACGCCTATATTGTCACCCAGGACCCTTCTCGAGAGATCATCCAGGGAGATATCCTGGTTGAGGATGGTCTGATACTCAAGGTTGGAAAGGTCTATGACTCCGCCGACCGTGAGATCGATGCCTCTGGCGACATTGTCATTCCGGGCCTCATCAATACTCACTGCCATGTTTCCATGGCTATTCTCAAAGGAATAGTCGACGATCTTCCATTTGATAGGTTCCTGGAACGGGTCTTCCAGGTGGATGAGAGGCGTACCGAGAAAGACATCCTAGCCGGAGCCCGGCAAGGCTGTGTGGAGATGCTGCGCAGCGGTACCACTACCTTCGTAGATCTATACTATGCTCAAGATATCATTGCCCGAGCGGTGGAGGAGATGGGTATCCGGGGCATTCTGGGGTGGGCAGTGCTGGATCCCGAGTTCACCACTCAGTCAGGAACCCCTATGGATAACTGCAAGCGCTTCCATCAGAGCCACAGGGGTAGTTCCAGGGTCGTACCCGCGGTTGGTCTGCAAGGCGTCTACGTATGCTCAACCGAGACATTCCTGGATGCCAGGGAATATGCCCTTGCTAATGATCTATTACTTACATTTCACCTCTCCGAGACGAGAAAGGAGGTGTCGGACTGCAAGAGGAAGGAGGGGAAGCGGCCAGCCGACTATCTAGATGGCATAGGCTTTCTGAATGACCATTGTCTGGCGGCCCACTCCGCCTGGCTGACCATGAATGAGGTACGCCAGCTTGCGGATGCCGGGACCAAGGTATCTTCCTGCCCGGTATCTAATATGAAACTTGCCACGGGAGGGGTAGCACCCATACCGGAGATGCTGCAAAACGACGTTACTGTATCTATAGGAACGGATGGATCTACCACCAACAATAGCCTGGATATGTTCGGGGAGATGAAAACCCTCGCCCTTCTGCAGAAGTCCAGCCGTTGGGATCCGGCTGTGTTGCCAGCCCAGAAGGTATTGGACCTTGCCACTATAGATGCCGCTCATGCGGTTCGTATGGGGGATAGTATCGGTTCTATAGAAGTAGGTAAGCGGGCTGATATGGTAATTCTAGATGGCGCGGCGGCAAATCTCAGACCACTGCGCCCCGATAATATCGTATCCAATCTAGTGTACTCTTCTTGTGGACTGAATGTAAAGACAGTACTATGCGATGGCGTAGTTGTGATGGAAGATCGCCAGCTCGTGTCGGTGGATGAAGAGGAGGTCCTGAACACTGCTGAAGAGGCCGCCCGCGAGCTTCTAGGTTGAGTCCTTCGAAGATCTCCCGCACCAGCCGAATATGTGGCAATATCATTTCTGATCTCATCCAGGCAGTAACATGTTCTGGCACTGGATAAAAGCGCGAAGATTCAGATCATTGGACGCATTTGCGACATATCCATAGATCATTCTCTGGGCCAGGCAGTTCAGTCTCAAATCGATGTAAGTATCTAACTCATTTCCAAGGCCCAAGCTCGTCGAGATGAAAAGAGAAAATGAGATGGTCCCGCCTCCCGGATTTGAACCGGGGGCCTGCTGATATCGGCGGCTGTGAACCGGTAGAACCGGAAACCCACTACAGTCAGCCGCTCTAGCCAGACTGAGCTAAGGCGGGGCGTCACTCCTAATTGCGGATACTGTATTTAGACCTTGCCTATTGGGTGCAAGAGCTGGCTGCCTCTTGTGTTATGGACATGAGTCAAATCCTAACATAATAATTCCTCTGCTAATTATTATATATACATAGATTCATGACTTGTCCGACAAAAGAGGTCGGACCGACCTCTCATGTCCACTATGGTGCGAGGATGGAAGAGCCAGAACTTGAGAAAGTGACCATACGCCTTCCTGTGCGATACATACGCGCATTGGACTTCCTAGTGAAAGTGGACGATTTTCCATCCCGTTCGGAAGCGATCCGTTCGGCGATAAGGGACTTCATCTACGATCGAGTAGACGTGGTCATGGATAAGGTCAAGAGGATGGAGGAGGCTGAAAAGACCCTCGCTGCCATGGAGATCTTCCAAGCCGAATACTTGAAAAAGTAAGCTTGAGGGCGCAGGGCTGCAAGAATGGGATGGGATGCACTTCAAGGCTCACTTAGCCCCCCCCATCTTTTTTATTTTTTAATTAGAAATGTGGTAAGAGGTTTGATCCGAGGCACGCTCAGCCGATGTAGCCGAGGTCCTCTCTCTTGGGCTCCACTGGGTTCTCGATCTCTTTCAGTTTGGAGGTGATGAGATCGATCTGTTCAGCCTTGGACTCAAGCTCGGAGAAGTCTATCTCCACATTGAGGATAGATGCAAGTATCCGCAGGACGGCCTCGGCACCTTTGGGATCAACAAAATATCCAGAAGTCTCGCCCATTAGGCATACTGCATTTTGACCAGCTATCTTGCCCAGGCCTAGCAGGAGCCCACTTGCTCCGACGATGCCGGAGCCAGGCTCACCCTTAGAAAAGACGACCCCCTTGGCCGTCATCTCTTCCACAAGCTCTTTGGAGGTCGCAGCCCCGAGCACTCTCGGGCTCTCTACCATCTTACCTACGCCGTAGCCTCCTAGCGTGAACATTAGAGAAACATTGAACTTCTTGGCGATCTCAAGCACACTGCTGGAGAGCTCATATTGTCCTTCGGGTGTTAAGCCCTGGTAATCCCCGACTATAATAATGAGGTCGGGATGTTTTCCATCGGCCTTGGAATAATAGAGCTCATTGTTAACAAGCTTAACAATCCCATCATCATCTAACATTACTTGAGGGGGAAAGTGGGCTGAATATATCTCTGCGAATTTCTTGGCCTTGAGCTGGTCGAGGAGGTGCTCTGCCGCCAGTTTGCCTACATTACCCACGCCGGGAAGCCCCTCAATAAGGATGGGCTTATTCAGGTCCGGTTCTTCGGAATAGATGATGGTAATTTTATCCATGATTTCCACTCCTCTCCTTTCTCAGCCTTCGCCTATATACCCCATACCTGTCTTCGGGAGAGTATCTGGGGGGTATGGGGACATCTGTTCTGCACTCACAATGGCTACACTTATCTAGTAGAGTGTATTCAATACATTGGGGACATTTTCTAAGAGAAGTCCGCATACTTTTAGCTCTCCGTCAGGTGGTTAGATTACTTACAATATGAAGGATGCGGTTACGATTATATTCATTTTCCCTCACGATGGAAGGAAGCTTCTCCTCCACACGACTGCAGGTTGGACATGATCTCTGTGGTCACTACCTTCATATCGTCCTCAGCAGTCTTATAATCTGGTGCAGTGACAATGACGCGATATCTGGGCGCACCTGTATATTGAATCTTCACATTTTCCATGGCTGAGACAGTGTCAGATGCCAACGCGTCCCTAATTCGATCAACTCCGTCAGGTAGGGGACAGGTTAACTCCAGATATCCGCTTATCTGCACGGATGATGGCGTAACGTTTTCCTTGGCCACTTCGACGAAGGCTTCTATCCAATCTCCCGAGAAACCCTCTTCTTCTAGGATGCCCTTGTGTGTGGCAACCTGCTCGAAAGCGCCGAAAAGTGTCCCGAAATGATCCATCAGGTCATAGCCGAACTCCTCATATAGAGCAGTGGGTTCGCGATTCAATCGCTCGGCAATGATCTCCATGAGTTTCTCAGCCTTATTTTCATTCTTCCATTGTTGGATCTTCTCTCTCTTCTGGTGTTCATTTACCGTTTTGAGTGAGAGATCGATATGACCCTTGGATGGGTCCACGCCCAGGACCTTGCACACTATCTTCTGGCCTTCCCGGACGTAGTCTCGGATATACTTCACCCAGCCGGTGGCAACATCCCGAATGTGGATGAAACCCTCCTTCGCCCCATACTCATCAAGGGTGACGAAGGCCCCGAAGTTCTTAACGTTCTGGACTGTGCAGACGACCAGTTCGCTTTCTTCGGGGAACTCGCTGGTTCGGACCATATTTAATCAACAACCTCAACCAGCTCGCCGCGCAGTTCGCCCACGCCGCCTCTGGATTTGACGAGTGTAGAGCCACAGACATTGCAGGTAATATTCATGGCGGGTTTCTTGAACGCCACTTGCTCATTGCTACAGTCTGGGCACTTTACTTTGATGAAATTTCCAGTCTTAGGTTCGGCCATTGAAATCATTCCTCCAGTTCGAACTTCTTTGCCCTGAAGCAGGGTTTTTGATGGGCCTTCTTACAGGTCTTGCATCTATACCTGAGAGCAATCCTCTTGGTTGGCTTTTCCCTGCCCTCGGGCTTGGGTCGGGGGAAACCGCCGTAACCGGAGGTCACACGTCTGAAACGCCTCTGCCCCCATTTCAGCTCACTGGCCTTCCTTTTTTTGACCCTCTCCACTTCATGGAGGGTGTGAACTTTACACGTTGGACAGTAGGTTTTGATATTGTGAGGCATCTTCATGCTATCACCTAACGGAGTGAATTGTCCTAATACGCAATTAATATTTAAACTATTACTGTCTAGCCATCCGCTCTGAATGACCATCTGGATGGGGCATATTCCCATCCTACTACATATGAAGAATATGTATTTTGTCGAAGAGGATATAGGGATGGAGCTGACAACGATCCGTGAGGTGATCGACAAACATCATTTGTCAATATTTTTAGTGTAATTTATGTGGATAATATTTAGGACGGCAGCTCCTTTCTCATATGTAAGGATTGAGAATATTAAATCTGACGAATAAAAGAATCTAGAGCTTATTTTCCAGACATCTGGACTGCAGCTATCAGAAATCGAAATCGATATATATGATGTGATTAATAATTGATTAAGATAAATTATGAACGAACGGGGATTTACCAAGAAGGACGAGATGGTCGTCAAGCTCTTGATGCGCACGGGAATGCCCAAAAACGTCGCAAAGACCCTAGTCTTCCTCAGAAAGAAAGAGGAGACCACCTCTGTCGAGATCGAGATATCTACCGCATTGCGGCAACCTGAGGTCTCCATAGCGATGCAGGAATTACGCCGCCGTAAGTGGGTAACCAAACGAGATATCAAGAAAGAGGGCAAAGGGCGGCCAGTCCATTCCTATAGGCTGGCCATTCCTTTCGATAGAATCATCGAGTTCATCGAGAAGGAAGAGAACAAAAAGATCGAGGACATCGAGAACAACATACGGGCGCTGAAGCAGGCTGCTCAGCAATCCTGAGCTCGCCTCTTCACCTCGATCCCTTTATCCGTGCCAATCACGACCAATGAGGCCAGGTCTAGGAATAGCCCGCTCTCCACAACGCCAGGGATGGCGTCAAGTTCGCCCTCTAGCCTTTTCGGATCTTCAATACCACCGAACTTACAATCATAAATATAATTTGAGTTATCCGTCACGAATGGAGTGGCCCCACCGCGTAATGTGGCGGTGCATCCTAATTCCTCAATTGCATCCTTGGTCCGGCCATGGGAGAATGTGGCAACCTCTACAGGCAGAGGTACCCTTGTGCCGAGCTGTTCTACAATCTTGGATTCATCCACGATTATGATCTCCTGTCTGGAATGATATGCCACGATCTTCTCACGCAGCAATGCCCCTCCCAGGCCCTTGATCAAACGGAACTGTGGATCAACCTCATCTGCACCATCAATGGTCAGGTCCAACTCCTTGACCTCATCTAGCGTGGCCAGAGGTATGCCTAGGGAACGGGCCTGTCGTTCTGTCTCCAGGGAGGTGGGCACACCCACTAAGTGATACCCCTTTTGGACCAGCTTGCCAATCTCTTCCACAGCATACTTGGTAGTCGATCCCGTACCCAGCCCTAGAGTCATACCATCTTCGACAAACTCCACCGCTTTCTGGGCCGCCCGCCGCTTCTTAACGCTCACAGTCTCCCTCCGAATGCCTCTTCGATCTCCCTTGTCAGTTGGTCTACGATGTATGAATTTATCTTCCTACCCAATTCTTCGGTGGCCTGATGGGCTGCTCCAACATAACCATCGGGCATGGAGGTTTCTGGATTCCGGACGATCATGAAACCATGGCTGACATATTTCCCCGCCCGCTCGGCTTTCTTAACAAGATCAGGCTCGATGGCCATCATCCTGGATGTCTCCACAAGCCCTCCATGGCCGTCTCCACTTTGGTCGATGGGATATTTCTCTGCTATGTCATAGTCACTTAGCACCATCACCTTGAGCTCAGGATGTGCCGTCACGGCGGCTGAGCTAGCCTGCCGGAGGGCTACCATATGGGAGGAACCCGCATGGCCACTAAGAACCACTATTTTGTCAGCGCCGTTTTGCACTAGTGCTTCAAGAATATCCCTCACGACCTTCACGGTAGTATCGAAGCTAAGGGTCAACGTACCGGGCATGTTGCGAGTGGAATTGTGGAAAGCGTAGCGCAGGGGTGGAGCGACCAGACCCCCGATGCGTTCTGCCACTTCGTGTGCCACCGCCTCTGGCTGTGCCGAGTCGGTACGCAATGGCAGATGGGCGCCATGGGCCTCGGTGCCCCCTACTGGTAGAATCACAACCGGCCGCTTGGCCATAATATCCTTGAACTCAGTTGAACTCAGAGCATCGAGATGCATCATTTACCCCCCTTCTTCGCTAGGTCAATGAGTTGCGTTGAGCATACGGGACATCTTCCGTGCTCAAGTGAGTCCCGGTCGAACTTGCTCTTCAACTCCTCGTTCACTCGCTCGATGTTCTCCCTCTTGAGGGTGCGATCACAGCGGGGGCAATACATGGGCAAGCAACTGGCACACCGATTATTAAAATTGGCGTTCCTTGACGGCCCCTAGCCATCGTCTGTCGGCTCATAATACCCATTCTATCGTGCTCCTGGGGCTGCACATAATATCCTAAAGTAAGGAATGATATTCATCCTCGAGTCATGCGCACCTCACAACTCCAGTCTGATCTGATGGCCTCCATCACGCCCCAATTTGGTATGTCATGCCAATTTTTTAGAAGCTGATGGCCCGACACCATTGCACCTTCTCCAGCGGATAAGATCCGGCCCCCCATCAGATTCTTCAATAGGGGTCATATCGTTCTATTATGGGGATTATGCACGCTCCCATATTGCCAAATCTTGTTGGACTCCCCCTGGCCCCGTTCTGCCAGAGCACATTCTTCAAAGTCGCTGTGGCTCGGTAGCAGAGATGTCAGCAAGGAGGGTAACAAACCATTGCCTCAATCCTTAAGTCTGTCGGCGAGTATGCTGTCCCATGCGCTTGGCCGTACTGTTCTCGGGAGGAAAGGACAGCACCTATGCTGCCTGGCTTATGGCTCAAATGGGCCATGAGATATCTACGCTGGTAAGCATAATCCCCTCCGATCCTCATTCATGGGTATTTCACACTCCCAACTTGCAGTTTCTATCTCAAATGGCCCAGGCCATGGATCTACCCATACTCACAGAGCAAAGCTCCGGCAAGGAAGAGAGTGACCTGGAGGCGCTCCGCAGCGCTCTCAGTCGAACGGATGCCGAGGGGGTGGTCATGGGAGCTATCGCTTCAGACTATCAGTGGGACCGCATCAATGACGTCTGCCAAGAATTTGGCCTAAAGACCTTCGGCCCGCTGTGGCGCAAGGATCAGGAAATGCTCATGGAAGATATGGTTGCCTCAGGAATCAAGGCAATCCTCGTCCGTACTTCCGCTGAGGGTATGCACGCCGCCTGGCTTGGTCGTGAGCTCGATGCAGCGGCACTGGAAGAGCTCCGCCAGCTCGCTCGGCGTACTGGCATGAACATATCTGGAGAGGGGGGAGAGTATGAGACATTAGTGTTAGACTCACCACTTCACCGCCGGCGCCTCGTTCTTAGAGATTTCAGTGTGGAGATTTCCAGAGATGAGGGTAAGCTAATGATCCACGATTTGGGTTTGGAGGCAAAGAATGGCACATAGGTTCCCTGAACAAGAGCGGGCTCGGCTGAGAGACGAGCGCCGCCATAGGATTCAGCCAGCCGAAGAGATCATGGCGCGTATGGCGCTCAGGCCAGGTGAGACCGTAATTGATCTGGGCAGTGGGACGGGCTATCTCGCTGTTCCCATGGCCCACCGGACTGCCCGAGTCCTTGCTCTGGATGCCCAGCGGAAAATGCTCGAGACTATGCGCTCTACGGATCCCAATGTTGTCAATATCTTCCCAGTGTTGGCAGAGATTCCGCCCCTCCCCCTGACCAACGCTTCGTTCGATCGTGCCGTCTTCATAAATGTGCTACACGAGATAAATGAAAAAGATTTGCTGGTGAGGGAGCTGGAAAGGACGCTAAAGGAAGGGGGACGAGTTTCCATCGTCGACTTCCCCAGGCGGGAGACGAGCTCTGGGCCACCAGTTTCGGAGAGGATCGGGCCGGAGGCGGTCGTCGAGCTGTTCAAGGGCTTTCATGTTGTGGGTCGCTGGGATCTCAATGAGTATTATCAGCTGGAACTGGAGAAGGATTGGGCTCATCGGCAATAGATCGGCATAGGGATAACACCGCGTCATAATCAGGTTCTTGTGCCTGGATTATGTCGGGGGAGACCCATCGATATCGAATGATCCCCCGTTGATCTATAATGAATACTGCACGATTACTCCTGCCCCGGAGTGCCCCCTCCTCCCCGGCCAGCACGCCGTAGGCGACACTGACTTCTCCGCCATAGTCGGACAGTTGTGGAAAGGGCAGGTTCAACCGCTCTCTCCAGGCACTCAGCACGAATCGACTACTGGTAGTTATTCCCAAGATCTCTATGCTTGCCTTCTTAAAATCCTCATACATGCTCTTGAACTGTCTCATCTCCACCGCACACATCATTCCGAATGGGGAGGGATAGAAAGCGAGCACTACGATATGATTCCGCAGCAATTCGCTGAGCACGACCTCTCCGCCGTACGCTTCGGGGAGCTCGAAAGGGGGGGCAACATCCCCAGTCGACGGTTCTATGGCCACAGAAACTAAATGGCCTTAGATGTAGAAATGTATTTGCCACTCACACGTTTTTCATCGCGTCTGATAATCTCGCGATGCTGAACGTTATTAAGGGCACAGATAGAACGGCATGGGAACTCGCCAATAGTGAAGGTCACGGTAATCCACTCCCGAGAGGTATTGAAAGAGATCATGCGTGAGCCAATCTGAGAAAGCTGAATATGGGGCGAATGATGACAATATCCGGGAGCTATCAGTTCGGGAGTGCCCGATCATTTTTCCACTTATATCTCGTCGTGATGAGGTCCCGAGGCAATTTAGATATCTTTCTAGAACATAAGGTCTTTCGATATCCATGGTCAAGTTAGTAAAGGATTTTATGATCGAGAAGAAGGAGATAGTCACTCCGGAAGACTCCGTTTCCAGTGCGATTGAGCTAATGATCGAGAATGATATTGGCAGCGTAGTAGTTGAGGATATCAAGAAAAACAAGGTAGTAGGAATATTCACGGAACGGGACATTCTGCGCCGTTTTATGAGCAATCGGGACCGGTTCGTCAATATGACGATAGCGGAGGTAATGACCAGTCCAGTCGTAACCGTGTCTGAGGATACTGCTTTGGCCGATGCCATCCGCCTTATGAAAAAGCATGATGTGAGCCGCCTTCCAGTTGTGGATGATAAGGGTAGCGTGGTAGGCATTCTGTTCTGGAAAAATATATTTGATATTTGTTGTTGTAACAAGGTGGAGTAAAGGTCTACCCCAATAATTATTCAATGAGCTGAGGGCTCGACAATTTATTGGCCATTGTAGTTAATAAATCGATGCCCGCCTGCCGGGGATGGACTTGTATTCTAATCCATGATATCTCATAGTTAGACCAAGCTAGATCGTTCAAACCGGCACTCGTTCAGGCCCCTCGAGGCGCCTAGGTCAGATCGTACAAGTTTGAGGAGAATGTATGGGCAATAGGCGCAGACCTTTCCTTAGATATTCTATATTGTTTCTCAGACAGATCTAGATCCAATACATGCCATGGCCGTTTGATTAGACGTAAGAGAAGATGAAGGGAGCATGCTCAAGGCGCACAAATCGTCATAGTCTGCATGAGTGCCCCATTCAACAGTCTCTGAAAATGGCCCTGCGAGGGTAGCATTCTAATCATGGGAGAGTATATGGGGCATCTCAGGCAACGTCTGCCATCGCCCGCCCCCTCTTGAGGGGACGATTTGACATACATGTGATTGGAGCATTATGGATGGGCTCTTGCCTTAAGGTAAATCTTGCCTCAAAGTAAGGTACGCAAATAATGGCGCATATCAAGAAGCCATTATCTGCTGCGACTATGCCCGGTCGTCATGAGTGTCTTAGCATGAATGCTCTTGTTAATTTTTTACCAGATGGCTTTTTTCTACACATAATGTTAAATTTGCGCTCCGGTTTAACCGTCCAAATCTATCATCTGCTACTGGGTGATCCTGATGAAGTCCCTATTCGAACCAGAATCAATTGCGGTGGTCGGAGCTTCCAATGACGAACGAAAGATAGGCCATATTGTTCTAAACAATCTTATCCAGTCCAATTTTGGCGGTAAGCTATATCCTATCAATCCAAAAGGTGGTGAGATCTTAGGACGTCAAGCATATCCTTCTCTCACTGCGATTCCTGGCCCATTAGAACAGGCAGTCATATGCATTCCTAGTAAATACGTACCGGCTGTAATGGAAGAGGCGGGAGTCAAAGGCGTCAAGACTGTTATCATCATCACCGCGGGATTCAAGGAGCTTGGAAAGGAAGGAGCACTCCTAGAGCGCAGAGTAGGTGAAATTGCCAAGAAATATGGCATGAGGGTTCTCGGCCCAAATTGCATGGGCATCATGAACACACGTCACCGGATGAACGCCACCTTTACCAATATTCGGCCCGCGAACGGCTCGGTCGCCATCGCCTCACAATCGGGGGCGGTATGCAGCTCCATGCTGGACTGGTCAACTGAATCTCAAGTAGGCTTCTCAAATTTCATATCCGTGGGCAACAAGGTAGACATCGATGAGGCCGATCTCCTAGACTATTTGAAGGATGACCCGGCCACCAATGTCATTGGGATATATCTCGAAAGTGCAGATAGGGGCAGGGAATTCATGCGGCAGGCTCTCAAGACGAGCGCGGCGAAGCCGATAATTGTGCTAAAATCAGGAAGAACCAGCACCGGTTCAAAGGCCGCATCGTCCCACACCGGGGCCTTGTCTGGAAGCGACAAGGTCTACGACGCTGCGTTCCGACAGGCCAACATCATCAGGGTAGATACACTGGATGAGATGTTTGACATCCTTCAGGTCTTTGCCCATATGCCCCTGCCCAAGGGTGATGGTCTGGCCATAATTACAAATGCTGGTGGCCATGGAGTAATGGCCGCGGATGCCTGCTCAGACTACGGTCTGACCTTGGCCACCTTTGAGAAGGAAACTATCGAAAAACTGAAGTCGTACTTACCGCCAGCCGCCAACGTATACAATCCAGTCGACGTCCTGGGCGACGCCTCGGCAGCCAGATATGAATTTGCCATAAAGACGGTCATGGAAGATCCCAACGTGTCCTGCGTAGCCGTCCTCCTTGCGCCCCTGGACACTGTGGATGTCATGAAGGTGGCAGAGCTCATCGCGTCGTACTCTGGAAAAGTCGACATGCCCATTGTGGGAGCATTTGTGGGTGGCACAAAGACTCGTGAAGGGCTCAAATTATTACAGGAGTCCAAGGTCCCTTGCTACGACTCGCCGGATAAGGCCATCAGGGCACTAGGCGCCATGGTCCGATATAAGAAGATGCAAGAGGCAGCAGGCGACACCACTCCGGTTGAGATAGAGGGCGATAAACAGAAGGTAAGGGCGATCATCGACTCGGTCAGGAGGAGCGGGCGAACCACACTGAGCGAGAGCGAGGGAAAGGACATCCTCCGGGCATATGGGATATCCGTGCCTGATGAGGTGACCTGTAAGACTGCAGAAGAGGCAGCCAAGGCGGCTGCTAATATCGGCTTACCAGTCGTTATGAAGATAGACTCTCCGGATATTGCTCACAAGTCAGATGTGGGTGGCGTCGTCGTCGGTGTCAATTCGGAAGAGGATGTCCGGATGCATTTCGAGCTGATGATGTCTAAGGTAAGGTCCCGCGTTCCTGGCGCCCACATAAACGGCGTCACCGTCTGCAAGATGGTGGAAGGGAAGGAGATCCTGATCGGCATGACGCGGGATGAGCAGTTCGGGCCAGTCATCACCTTTGGACTTGGGGGCGTCTTTGTAGAGATAATGAAGGACGTGACTCAGTCTATAGCTCCTCTGACCAGAAACAACGTCGACACAATGATAAAATCTATCAGGTCATATCCCATTCTCACCGGTGCAAGAGGGGGGAAGGCCGCCGACATCAACTCACTAAAGGATGTGATCTTCCGAATAGCTCAGATATCTCTCGATTTCCCTGATGTATCTGAACTAGAGATCAATCCAATAATGGTGGGGGATGAGGGAAAGGGCACATATGCGGTAGACGCCCTAGTAGTCTTAAGGAGGAAGGCCGATGAAGACGCTATATCTAAGCTCGGTGATTGAATACTCGGGAAAGAGCGTGATCGCCCTTGGCTTGGCCAAGAACTTCAAGGAAAGGATGGGCTACTATAAGCCCTTCCGGGAGGAGGTCCTTTGTGTGGAGCGTCGGGTGGTCGACCGAGATGCCCACATGATGAAGAAGGCGCTGGGTCTGGACGCAAGCGAAGAGATGCTTTCTCCTCTCAAGTATGATATCTTCAATCCCATCAGTATCGACAGCATCGTCGAGGGCTTCGACAAGGTCAAGGGGGATGCCGAATGTATGCTGGTGGAAGGCGCACAGCTCTTCAGCACCGGAGCCAGGCATCAGCTGGACGGCATGTCCATTGCCAGGGAACTCAATGCGGAAGTGGTCCTTGTTGCCCCTGGAACTCCCGAGGCCATAGACAAGATTCAGGTCTATCAGCGCCTGATGGATATGAATGGTCAAAATCTAAAGGGAGTCATACTGAATAAGTGCGATGATCCCAAGGTGAAGAAGCTGGTGGAGAGCGGGGGAACGACCGTTCTTGGTTGCATACCTTCGGTTGAGGAGCTCAATTATCTCCACGTTAAGGAGATCGCGGAGGGTCTCAACGCTGAGGTCCTCGCGGGTGAGGAGGGGCTAGATCGCAGCGTGGAGAAGGTAATGGTCGGAGGGATGACAATGGAGTCAGCGATGAAGGAGATGCGCCGCCTGAATCGAAAGGCCCTGATCGCTGGAGGCGACCGTGCGGACATGCTTATGGCCGCCCTGTCCACTGACACTTCATGTCTAATATTGACTGGAGGACTGTATCCTGACAGCCCTATCCTGGTCAAGGCTGATGAATTAAAAGTGCCTGTTCTACTGGTGGGGCATGGTACTCAGGTCGCCGCCGATATGTTGGACAACCTGATTGCCAGAATAGACCCATCCGATACAGCCAAGGTTGAACTTGTGGCTGATCTGGTCCGCCGGCACGTTGATCTGAACAAGATCTGGGCTGACTGAGCCACTTTTTCAAACTCCTTTACTCATCGCATCGATGACTCGATGCGATTGTTTTTCACTTTGCTACTATTGTAGGGTAACGCAGTGGGTTCTTGTTTGTCGGCACAATTTCTTCAATGTGATTAAACACCCTGGATTGTGTTAATGTGCGCTTGGGTGGATGAGCCAGCACATGTGTGAATCTTACAATCACTGTCGCTTGCCCGGTGATCAACCTCATTAACAAAGGGCCCGAAAGGGCATGTGGATACTCCTCACAATGGCCTCACTCGATACCCTGTTGCGTGTTACGATTTTTTAAAAAGTATTATTTATCTCATCCCACATGTATCGCCTGGATTGGGCTGCCCTCCAGGGACTGGCTCCAGAGAAGGTCATCAGGGATTTAAATGGAAAAACAGAAAGCTTACATATTGGCCGTGGTGGCGATCGTACTTATCGCCACAGTGGGTGCCGCCGTCATCCTGAACGACAACGGCAACGATGCGACTGGAACGGGGAGTGAGGTCACCGATGCGTTGGGGAGGACCGTAAACATTCCGGAAGAGATCGACTCAATCTTTTGCGTCGGAGCGTGCTCCCTCAGACTCGTGTCGTACTTTGACGCGGTAGACAAGGTGAACACGTTGGAGGCCGACGGCACCTTCAATACCCGCGAAGACCAGACATATTACCTTATCAATAAGGATAAGTTCTCCTCATTGCCCCGGACGGGGACCGACGCGGAGAGTATTGTTAAACTGAAACCAAGTATCATCATCACGTCCACTGCGAATGACGCCGCGACAGCGAACGACCTGCAGTCCAAGACGGGGATCCCTGTCTACGCGATCAACGCGAACCTCGAGTTCGGGGAGAAGTTCTACAAGCAAATATCCTCGCTAGGGGCGTTGTTCGGAGAGGAGAAGAGGGCAGCGGAACTCAACAAGGGCATAGCCGACCTGATAGGGGACATAACCTCCGAGGCGCTCGTCGACAGCCCCGTGACCGCATACGCCAGCGGTATGTTCTATTACGGGGCGCTTCCTTGCTAAAGGCATCCGGGAACTACTTGCCGTTCGATTACTCCAACCTCACTAATGCCATGGGGCCAGCCGATAACGGTCAACCGTACATGATTGAACTGGAAACGCTTATCAAGGCCAACCCGGACTATTTCTTCATCGACAGCATCGGCCTGAGCGACTGCATCGCGTCCATTAATGGGTATATATTAGATGGCACCGGCCTGGAAGAGGTGTCCGCGATATCCCATGACCGTATCTATTCCACGATGGTCTACAAGTGCTACGGCACGAACTGGGAGAACCAACTGATCAACACATACTTCGTGGCGTCCAAGGTCAACGGTGAATCATACACCTGGATCTTCGAGGAGAAGGCCAACGAGATCCTCCATCTATTCCACCCACACGCCACGATAACCTATTCGGACATTGTCGACGGTCAGACTGGCAGCGGATGCGCCAAGGTGAGCCGGTAAACTCCTTATCAAACCATTTCTTATCTCAGGGTTCGGGTGGTGGATGGATGACTAGTGGTCTCACTGCCGATCACGGCGGACAGGACGGTTTCGATATCTATGCGGATGCAGGCGAAGAGGGTTCCGGGATATCGGATAGATACATTGGCTACGTGAAAGGCAAGTGGCTCATCATAACTGTCGGGCTGGTCATCCTTATCCTCTGTATCATCTTGGCCGCTCATAATGGCCCCATCGATATCTCGTTCGCTGATATCCTCAGGCACCTGTTCACCCTTGACACGAGCGGACAGGGGGGCATCATCTGGAACATACGCATGGTGAGGATAATTGGCGCGGTGCTGGCCGGGGCCGGCCTCGCCGTCGCTGGCGTGGTAATGCAATGCATCTTGCGCAACCCCCTGGCCTCGCCGTACACCCTTGGCATCTCCAGCGCCGCGGCGTTCGGGGCATCGTTTGCCATCATTTTCCTGAGTGCCGGCTCCAGCACATCGTCCAACATCTCTATCAGCAACCCGTACGTCACTACCGCCAGTGCCTTTCTCTTCTCTCTTCTGGCCACCGCTGCGATCCTGCTGTTAACCAAGATCACCAAGGTGAGCGCGGAGACCATGGTTCTGGCCGGGTTGGCGATCAGCGCCATGTTCTCCGCCGGGCTGTCGTTCATGCAGTATATCGCGACCGACTCTCAGCTGGGCAATATCATATTGTGGATGTTCGGGGATTTGGGCAAGGCCACCTGGTCATGGGATTTTCTGATACTCATCGTCTTTATCCCCGTCGCCCTGTATATATTCCACCGGCGATGGGACTACAACGCCATGGAGGCCGGTGAGGACAGCGCAAAGGGGCTGGGCGTGAACACGGAAAGGGAGCGAATGCTCGGAATGGTCCTTGCCTCGCTCCTCAGTGCCATAGTGGTCTCTTTCTTCGGCATAATAGCCTTCATCGGTTTGCTGGCCCCTCACATCGCCCGCATGATCATCGGAAGCGACCACCGGTACCTCATCCCGCTGTCCATAATCATCGGCGCCATCATCCTGATAATCGCGGATGGGGTCGGCCAGGTGGTGCTATATCCCTCGGTTGTTCCTGTGGGCATTATCACTTCGATGCTGGGCGGGCCTCTGTTTATATATCTGCTGATTAGGAGGTATAGAGATTGACATTCTTCGATGTGAACGGAATCAAGTTCTCATACCGCAGCAAGAACGTGCTCGACGGCGTGACGTTCAGCATATGCGAGAACGACGTGGTGGCGATCCTCGGCCCCAATGGCGCAGGCAAGACCACTCTGATGAAGTGCCTGAACAGGATTCTTGTCCCCGATGGCGGTTCGGTCCTCATCGAGGGCTCCGATCTGCACATGATGAGCAGGAACGAGATCGCGAAGAATGTCAGCTACGTCGCCCAGAGAGGGGAGACATATAGGATGACAGTGTTTGACTCCGTCCTGCTGGGAAGGAAGCCGCACCTCGAATGGGACTTCACCGAGAAAGACATACGTCTGGTGGAGAGAGTTCTGCACTTGTTGGGGCTGGACGAGATGGCCCTCAAGTACGTCGACGAGATCAGCGGAGGGGAATACCAGCTCGTGCAGATCGCAAGGGTCCTGGCGCAACAACCTAGGATAATCCTCATGGATGAACCGACCAGCAATCTGGACCTCTCGAACCAGCACATGATCATGCATGTGATCAGGAACATAGTCAAAAGGAATCATATGGCTGCATTCTTGGCCATCCACGACCTCAATCTGGCCATTCGGCATTCGGACAAGTTCATCATGATGAAGGACGGGATCGTCTTCGCCGCGGGCGGTCACGAGGTAATTAACCGGGAAAACATGCGCGCGGTGTACAGCATAGACGCCTACATAGAGCAGGTGAGAGGGATACCGGTGGTCATCCCGGTTTGATCGGAGACGGTTTCATGCGAAGCAAGAATGTCAACCCGAAACAGAAGAGCTTCTTCAACGAGAAGGCAGACATATGGGACGAGATCTGCGTCCACGATCAGAAAAAGGTAGAATATATCGTCCGGAAGATCGGCGTGTTCGGTGACGAGAGGATCCTTGACGTCGGCACAGGGACCGGGGTCATGATTCCACACTATATCAGACATTTGACCGGAGGAAGCGTCGTCGCTGTGGACTACTCGGAAAGGATGATCGAGATGGCGCGGTCTAAATTTCCAGAGAATGACTTCCCGATGATCTCTTACGTAGTCTCGGACCTGTACGATCTCAAGTATGAGAATGAGTTCGACCTCGTGGTATGCTATTCCTGCTTCCCTCACTTCGTGGACCAGCCTCTGGCCATTGAGATATTATCCCAGGCGTTGAAGAAAGGTGGGCGCCTGGTCGTAGCTCACTCCGATTCGGCCAGGAAGATCAATGGCGTCCACATGTCTGGCGGGGTGGAGATATCCAACGACTTCCTGCCGTTGATGGGGGAGCTAAAGGACATGATGGCCGAGAACCACCTGGTAGTATCGTTTGAACAAGATGACGATGATTATTTTATCTGCATCGCCACCAAGGGTTGAGCCTCGACGGCGTCCTATTCGCTCTTTGAGAAGGAGATGTCTGGATGAGAATTATGGTGGGTCTGCCCGAATTTGAATCGGGGTCTAAGGCTCCCAAAGCCCCAAGGATGGACCAAGCTACCCTACAGACCCGTTCCTAGCCGAGTAACGCGCCCTCTGAAATAAATGTTACTGTTTATTTGATGGATGTTGAGGGCCGGAATGCAGTTTTGCAAGTCTCTTTATCTCAGTTTGCTATTGTTGATGGGATGAAAAAGCTTGGCACGGCTCTCATCGCTCTATGTATAATCACAGTAGCTTTCGCCGGATGCCTCACCCTCGACTCATCGCAGATGGGCTTCGACTCAGATTCAGTCTCCGCACCCGCTATCGTCAATGCCGATGTCGTAACCATACCCAAACCTCAGACGTTGACTCCCCCAGGTACGGGTGTGTGCCTAACCTGGAACTGGAATATAACTGAAGACATCTACGCAGGTTATGGTGGCGCCCTGAGACTTACTGTGAATAATAACGACAATAATGGAAAATATTATGTATATTCATTTGGGCTGCGGTGGGATACTGATCAATCCACTTTTCGCAACTGCAGCGTTTACATCCCACCTGGCCAGTCTGCACAGCTTGGCCTACTGACCTTTAACGCTCCCTCAGAGGAAGGCATTCACTCATATAGGACGGTGCTAAAGATCGCCTCCTGGAATCACTGTACCAAGGCCTGGTATGATCATGGTGAGGTGATTAGTGAAAAATGGCGATCTGTGGTGGTGAAATCTCTTGGAAATTCCTGCGAGTATAGGGTGGAGCACAATTTCCGCCCATATTACAATGACGTCAATTCACGAGTGAACTATGGGGCCACCAGTGAAGCGATCGAAGAAATTAAGAATGCGCAGCCTGGCGAATATAACACTTTACAGGTGGCAGAAGCATATGAATGGGTGCGCAACAACATCGCATACAAGTCCGATGGTGACGTTGATTACTGGCAAAGCGCCGAAGAGACGCTGGAACTCCGAACAGGAGATTGCGAGGACCAGGCAATTCTCCTGGCCAGTATTATCGGCGCCCTTGGAGGCAACGCCAGAGTCAACATAATTCAATCCCATGCCTTTCCCACGGTCTTCGTGGGGACAACCTTTCAGGATATGTCAGATGTGAGATGCTCCATTGCCTCATATTATGGTCTCGGCCCTAACGAATTGAATGTAGCATATATGGAGGATGATATGGGATACTGGTTGGTAATCGACACCACTGGCTTCCCCTATGCGGGAGGCATCCCGGCACAATCGGTGCCAACCTCGGCATCGGGAGATTGGACCATCAAATCCGACTACATCTATCCCATCGATGCCACCGGCAAGACTTCTGGATTTTTCTTTGGTCTGTTTTAGGACAGGATCTCCCGCACCGCCTGGCGAATGGCCTCGCGAGAGCTTAGGCGAGGATTCCAGCCCCTGGATTGGAGTTTCTCTACAGAAAGGAGCATTTTCTTAACGTCTCCAACCCAGCCACGGCCGCCTTTCACCCCGCCGGTCCAGCGATACTCTGCATCTGGCAGACCCATCTCTTCGGTGACGATGTCGGCAATATCCTTGACGGTCATCCAATCCTTGGAACCAATGTTGTAGATCTCTACCTGTTCCTCGGAAGCCTCTGCCCCGGCAACCATGCCCTGGACACAGTCTTTGACATGCACGTATGACTTGATGGTTCCTGGCTCCGCGCCCAGGATCTCCAGACTGGAAGGATCTTCCCGGAGCTTGCGGATGAAATCGTGCAGTACATTATGCGTTGATCTGGTACCAACTACATTGGCGAAACGATAGATGACGGCATTCTGGTCAAAGGTGTGACAGTAAGAGGCGATGAGGGCCTCGCAGGCGAGCTTCGATGCGCCGTACACCGATATGGGTACGAGTGGACCGTAGTTCTCGGGAGTCGGTATGATCTCAGTCTCTCCGTACACCGTGGAGGTGGACGGGAACATAATGTCCTCAACTTCGAGATCCTTCCCTGCTTCGAGGAGGCGGTACGTGACTTCTATATTCTGCTCAAAGTGGATATGCGTATTCTTCGCACCCAGGCGCACATCGGGGTTGGCGGCAAAATGACAGATCACGTCAACGTCCTTGAGTGCAGGGACAAGATCCATGGTCAGTAGATCCCCCTCTATGAAGCTAAAGTCAGGATGAGTGAGCATATTGCTCATGAATTCCCTCTTCCCCGCTGAGAAATTGTCAACGCCTACAACCTTATTGCCTCGCTCGAGTAGTTCCTCTGCTAGATGACTAGCGATGAAACCGGCACAACCGGTGATTAGAATATTTCTGCCCCTAAGCTCCATCTGACCTTCTCCTAAGCTCCTCGGAGAAGGCTCGGATGGCCCTCCCCCGATGGGAGATATTATTCTTCAACTCTAAGGACATTTCGGCAAAAGTAGTGGAGTGGCCAGAGGGGATAAAGATTGGATCGAAGCCAAATCCTCCGGTGCCGGCGGGACGCCGCGCTATCGTCCCCTCACAACGCTCTATAGCAGTGAACTCTTCACCGTGCCAGGAACATCCGATGCAGCACTCAAAGTGAGCGCTACGGTCTTCTATACCTTCGAGGAGCGTGAGGATGCCCTGATTACCCAATGTTCTCATTACATAGGCCGAGTAGACGCCGGGAAAGCCCTTGAGGGCATGTATGAATAGCCCAGAGTCATCGATAGCGAAGTTGCTGAATCCTCTGGTCTTGAGCTGAGTGAGGCAGGAGTGGACAACCTCCTGCAGTGTGTCCGCTTGGATCTCATCGCAGCCCTCTGCAGAATGATCAACCTCTATATCCAGGGGCGCGAGGGCGGAACGGAACTCTGCCAGCTTGCCCTTGTTAGAGGTTATGAGGCACAATTTCAAGTATATCTCCCCCGGGAGCTTATCTCTCTCATCTTGCGTATGATCTCACCGCCTCCTTCGAAGTTCTCCCTGTACGCCTTGAGGATGAGGGGGAAGCGGTCGAGAAGTTCACTGTGCGCTGATTGGAAGGCCTCCTTAAGCAGATGGAGGTCCACACCCATCTCCTCTACCGTCGCGCATCTGGCGCCCAGTGAGAAGTCAATGAACCACATGCGCCCCTTGCTTATGATCATGTTGGAGGTGGTAAGATCTCCATGGACGATGCCGTTGCGATGGAGGCAGGCGATAGAGCGCCCCATCTCTCGGAACAGCTCCTCCACTCTTTCTGGAGAGGATATGGCGAGATCATCCTTGACTCGCGGCCCCTTGATCTCTTCCATGATCATCTCTGCATTGGCAAAGTCGATGTCGTAGATGATTGGCGTGGGGACTCCAGCCTCGCGTGCCTCATGGATAAGGCGCGCTTCATTTCTCGTCCGCATGTTGCGAAGAGATAGATCTAGCTCAGGATGGCGATATGTCTTGGGCACTCTGCTCTTGACAACGATATCGCGCCCGAGCCATTGGCCTCGCCGGATCTCTGCCTCGGCCCCCTGCCGAATGAGCTGCATGAGAGTGAGCAAGGCCCCATCTATAGATAATCTTTTCAGAACAAAAAAATAGATTGGGAAAAAGGTTTAGTCGCAGTGGCCCGGGCCTATGATGCCATTATTGTAGTCATCGAAGGTCTTCGCCCAGTTCGTGACCTGAGTCTGTTCACTCTTGGATAGCCCTCCCCAATCTCCCGCATCATGCTCGGCCAGGAAAGCGTCCACGGTATCGATCAGTTCATCGACCGCAAGATCGCATGCGCCGTTGAGGATGTTCAACTTCGCAGCCAGCATCTGGGCGTAGAGCTGGTTGAACTTGTTCGCACCGCCGGCGTTGGCCAGTATGCTGCCTGCCTGGGCGGCAGTTGTCACGGCCACGCTCTTAGCGCCATTTGGCGTTCCTAGCCAAATGGTCCCGCCCGCTGCCTGGATCAATGGAGAGATCTTGTCATCCTGAGGCCCAGGCCCGTCATGGTTCTTCCAGTACCCGATGGTGTAAGTGCATCCGCCACACTCGCACTCTGGTGTGTTGATGACCACCGAGGCCTCATCCTCATGGGCATCCTTACTATCGTCCTCGACCAGCCTTGCGGTGTTGTTCAGATAGTAGGTCCCGCCACACTCCGCGTCCTCGTTGGTTACGGTGACGTCGCCCTCTATGATCACAACGCCCTGGGCATTGAGGTCGTTCTCATCAAGATGCCATGTACCTGGCTGGAAAAGATCCACATCGAATCCAGGAGGAATATCATCAAAGACATCGTTCAGGGTGGCAGTCTCATCGACCTCCTCTACCTGAGCGGTGGCGATGTTGAATTCCCCGGTGGCCTTGACGCCCCATCTCTCGCCAGGGTGGCCATGGTAATTGGTCACCGTGGCGGAAGCAGTGTTCCTGAAGGCATACAGGCTCAAGTCGCTGGGCATATTTTCCTCACCAAGTGCGTCCAGGATGTCCTGGGTGATGTCCATGTTGTAACGGTAGACAAATGTCTCCCCTCCAGCAAGCATATCCTTCTGCGCAGTGAGATCCTGTGCCTGGAGCTCGATCCACTCTCCCCCGATGTTGATATATGCGGTGTCAAAGACCTGTAGATCTTCGGTGGCGAGCGGACCGCTATTGGTGACCGACACGGTGCCCCACAACTCGACTGTCACATCCTCCGATTCGATCGAACGAGTGGCGGTAAGGGTATACTTCAGGTACCCTGTTTCGCCCCCATCGAGTGTTAGAGCGGTCTGATTCACTCCCTTCGCAAGGCTCCAGTCATATCTGATGGTCTTATTCCACCCATAGTTGACAGTCCTGCTTATGGATAGGGTGATGCCCCTGTCACACTCCGGCGTTTCTATGACCACCGAAGCTTTGTCCTTACGGATCTCGCCGGTATCATCCTCGACCAGTCGGGCGGTGTCGTTCACGTAATAGATCCTTCCGCACTCTGCGTCCTCGTTGGTAATGTTCTTGCAGAACCTGATGGTCTCAGGCCCTTCAAGGTACCACGGTCCCGCTATGATATCCATGTCGAAGCCGCGGGGGAAGGTCTCCAGGTCGGTCAGGGTGGCGGTCTCATCGATATACTCTACCTCTGGCTCGGGCAACGCGACCTCGATCTCATCCTCAATGAAGTAGAGGCCGTTCTGGTCCCTGAAATTGGTGATGCCCACATAGGCGCGGTTAACCATGCTCAGGGTTTGTTGGTCGGCAGTGTCGTCGTTTGGCCCGATCAAAATGCCCAGGAGGAATTCGGTGACATCGACGCTGTACCCATAGTCATGGCGCTCTCCAGAACCCAGGACGGGCTTTTCCTCGGTGCTGATTTCGAAGTCGAGGCTGTATTCAATACCATTGTACTCGACCACGAACACATCGGCGATGGTCAATCCCTCGGTGGGGCAACAGTTGGTATTGCGCACCCTAACGTAGCCTTCCAGCACGATCTTATCCACTATGTCAACGACCTTTCGGTCGGCATCTATGGTGTAGCAGATCCTTGCAGTCTGGCCTTTATCCAGGATGATATCTGCCGTCTGGACGGCTATGGAATCAGGCTCCTGCCCATTGCCAAGCACTTCAAAGCTCTTCTCTACTGTCCAGTTATACTCGATTTTCTTCTCCCAGATAAGCTCGGCGCTCTTCTCCACCGAGATGGTGGTCTGACACGGGCATGGCCCGGTGACGAGGTTGACGTAAGCGCAATCTTCGCGGACCTCGCAACAGTCAAGCTCGGTCAACGTTGCCTTGTTCCAGAGACAGCGTTCCTGCTCGCATCCAGCGCATAGGTTGGCGGCATCCACGCTGATGAGTATATCATCGGACCCATGGAGGATCCAGGGCCCGCTGTCTGTTGCCGTGCACTGGAAGTTCTCAGGGCACCACATCTCGTCGACGATCAAGGCGGTCTCATCTATCTCGATCAGACAGGGCTCTGCTGGCATGGTGAATGGGTCGTATGCAGGGACAGCATGCGCCACGCCATCAAAACCCTCATAGTTGGTTATGCTCACACAGGCCAGATTGCAGTACTCTGAGGCGGCGACAGCATCAAATGCATATTCGAAGAAATAGGCGTGCTCTTCTCCCGGCGCGAGTACGGGACGGGATGAAGTATCCACTTCAAATACGGCAACGTCGACATAACTACAAACATTCTCATCATAGATCTGTATGTGATCCACGATGGCGAGGTTTTCAGTGGGGACGCTGCCAACATTCTTCACGCAGACGTATCCGCGCACGCCCATATGTTCAATATCTGTCGCCACGCAGCGTTCGGCCTTGATAAGGTAGTCAATAGTAACGCTCTGGCCCTTGGGAACCATCGCGTAGCCGAGACGTCCAGCGTCGCTGACCGAGACCGCTTCGCTCTCAAGCACATTTTTTTCTATACTCCAATCATAGATCACCTCTCTTTCCCAGAATCCAGTTGATTCCTTGCTAGTAAGCAAGGTGGTGGTCCCATCCACATCTGGTGTGGTATCTCTTTTCGTTGATCCTGCTCGTTCCTCATGATTGTCTGGAGAGGGTGCTCCCTCCAAACCAACGACCGGGACATCTACTAGATATGCCACGGTCACGCCGAGGATCATTACTAGAGCTATCGCTAGGCTCAACGCTTTAACTCCTCTTCGCATCTTCGATCACCCGAAGTCGCCGAAAAAATTTGGAAGATTTTGGGAAATTATTGGAACTAGGCCTTTATCAATCTATGTAATGATAATATTAAAACAAAAGATATTGAGGTTGTTTTCTTCTTTATTCATTAAATAAATAGCTTGGGTTTATCCAGACGCTCAGATGCATGTGATTAAGGCAGTGGGGGAAGGCGTCTCGAGCTCGAGATGAGGCATCATCCGTTTTGATATGTGATGGCATCCGGTCGCCCACATTCATACTGTTATCTCCACCGTGGCGATGACCAATTGTCAAGAGTATTCTAGCTGCCGTGGAAGAGACAGGGGGTCAGGGCAAGGATTATGACCAACCATATCTTACCTTCAAGCTATGGATAGGCTACCGTTTGGCTGCAGCACTCTAGACACCATGCTGGGAGGGGGCGTGGAGGCGGGGTGCCTGACACTATTCTATGGTGAATCCGGGACGGGTAAGACTACTCTTTGCCTAATACTCGCTCGGGATGTCGCCAGACAGGGCAAGAAGGTTATCTTTTTGGATACAGAAGGCGTGTCCCTAGACCGTCTCCAGCAGATCGCTGGAGATGACTTCGAGGCGGTGGCCAAGAATATATTATTCTCTGACTTGAGTAGCTTCGATGAGCAAGAAAGGATGGTGGATAAGGCCATCAAGCTGGCCGAGGGGAACGTAGATGTAGGAATGATCATAGTCGATTCCATCAGCATGCATTACCGGCTGACCTCCCGTGAGGAAGATCGTGGGGAGCGCAAATCGCTAGCCGGGCAGTCAACCAAGTTGACCAATCTGTCACGGGAAAAGGCGCTGCCAATTGTTGTGACTTCGCAGGTCTATACTGATGTAGAGACCGGCACATTCGAATCACTGGGAGGGCATGCTCTCCTCCACAACTCAAAGCTCATCATGCGTATCGACAAGCTCTCTTCCCATGGGCGGAGGAGAGCGGTGCTCATGAAGCACCGCAGTTTGCCAGAGGGCTTAACCGCTGATTTTTGCCTGACCTCTGATGGTATTTCGTGTTAGATCTTCCGGCTCACCGAGTAATCGATGAGCCGAGATAGGAACTCGCGATCTGGGCCTGGCTCCAGCATCTCTAGCATTTTCTTACCCTGGGCAGCATGGTCCAGAGCAAGACGGCGCGCATACTCAATACTCCCGCAGTCATGGAGTGCCTGGATGGCATTCTCTATGTCTTGAGTCCGGGCCTTGGAATTGCCCAGCGCGGCAAGCAGAGTCTGGCGTCGAGGATCGTCCTCCTTCAGTTCATGCAGGGCGTGAAGTACGATAAGGGTGCGTTTTCCGTTGCGGATATCATTGCCCACAGGCTTGCCCAGGACTTTCTCTTCCCCAGTAAGGGCGAGAATATCATCCCACATCTGAAATCCTGCACCCAGGTGACGAGCGTACTCACCCATCGCCTTGATCTGTTCCTCGGTACCTCCGGCAATGATGGCTCCACCCCTGGCGGCGCACTCGAACAGCACGGCAGTCTTCTTCCAGACCATGCGTTCGTAGTCCTCGATGGACAACTCGTCGGCGGGAATCCGTTCGAAGTCCATATCCTCTTGCTGCCCCTCAGCGATCAGCCATACCGTGTGCGCTGTGAGCTTAAGGAGCCGGCGAGTGGAATGAGCGGGAACATCGACCTCGGAAAGGGCCTCGAATGCGCGGGCGAATAGAGCATCGCCAGCGATGATGGCGGTCGGCACGTCGAAAAGGACGTGTACCGCGGGTCGGCCTCTTCTCATGCTGTCGTTATCCATAACGTCGTCATGTACCAATGTGAAATTGTGTATGATCTCGAGACTTGCTCCGAAGGGAATGGCCTTTTTGCCAGCTCCTCCGACTGCCTCTGCCACGGCCCCAGCGAGCACCGGGCGAAGTCTCTTTCCACCTGCAGTAGGGTAATGCTGAACGGCCAGGAGGAGCTTCTGATTCTCTCCCTCCTCCAGGTAGGACATGATCTGTTCGTCCACAGCCTTAGCCCTCTCACCAATCTCTGCAATTATGTCCATACCTAGATCACCTCAAGTTCTAGACCCCACTCTCGGGTGGGTCCAGTGAATATCACTCTTTGTTTGCTCAGCTCCTGGAGAGTCGAGGACCCCGTGAGGAACATGGCTACTTTTAATTCTTCGGCAATGATGCGTAAACGCTCTTCCACAGCCTTGGCCGATTCCAGTGCGTCTTTTAGGACTGCCCTGGCGATGCCGGCGCAATTTGCTCCGACCGCTATGCTCTTGGCCGCCTGCAAGCCATTGGTGACGCCTCCGCTGGCGATGATGGGAATGCCCACTTGAGCAAGGCGGACCGATATGGGCGCGGGAATGCCCCACTCGCCGAAGGTTGTACCGATTGCGGCGCAACGCTGATCGCCCATCCTAAGTGAACGGAAAGCTTCGACCTTGGCAAAGCTAGTCCCGCCAGTCCCGGAAATATCGAATCCCCTGATGCCGATGCCTTTGAGACGAATCGCCGTCTCTCTTGATATGCCTGCCCCTGTTTCCTTGGCCAGGCATGGCAGCTCGCGAGATAGCGAACGCATTGCTTCGAGACAGCCCCTGGCCCGAGTATCTCCCTCTGGCTGGGCGACCTCCTGTAAGTAGTTTAGATGGATTGCCAGCATATCTGCCCCTACCATATCCATGGCCTGTCGGGCCTCCTCGGCGCTGAATGCCTTCTGACGCATTTGTGGTATCAGCTGGGGCGCTCCGATGTTGCCGATGACTAGCGGGACATCATAGTCCTTGATAACGGTGTAACTCTTGAGATCTCCTCTTTCCAGGGCGGCCCTCTGACTGCCTACTCCAAGGGCCACGCCCAATTCGGCGCAGGCCTCAGCAAGGTTGCGATTGACCTTCTCTGCCACACTATATCCGCCGGTTAGGGCAGTAACCATGAGTGGCGCCCTGAGCTTCTTGCCAAATAGAATTGTAGAGGTATCGATCTCATCCAGATCCACTTCGGGAAGAGAATCGTGAACAAGTCTAAGATCGTCCCAGTAATTGTGAGCGGCAAGCACATTCTCTTCCAGGCTGACCTGGATATGATCGGCCTTTCTCTTTTCTATTCCTTTCATACAGTACCACTCACCACTTTTGAGCCGACTACAGTCTCCCCTCTTAATGCTGCTTCCAGTCGCCCAGGGATGCCGCCGTTCAGAACGATCGCATCCCCTCCCCAGGAAGCGATACGCATCATCGTTTCGAGCTTCCCAAAGATGCTCCCGGTAACATCGGCACAGCGCTTGGTCCGGGGCAGAGCGTCGAGCGTTTCTCTGCTTACGGTCTCGATGAGTTCGGCATCGGGGTCACGGGCCGGGTCGGCGGTGAAGACGCCATCAACGTCGGAGCAGAAGATGACCCTCTCAGGCCGGAACTCCCGAGCGAGGCGTTCCATGAGCTGATCGCCAGAACATATGCCGAAACGACGCTCCCGATCTAGGACCACGTCGCCGAACGTTACTGGACACATGCCCAGTTCTAGGTATCGTCGGAACATCTCCACGTTGAGATCATCCAACTCTCCGCAGCGCAGCGATGCTACTGCTGAGGGAGGCAGCGATACACTGGGCAGGCCGCCTAAATTCAACACTTTAAGGACCTTGAGATCAAGCTCTCTAACATCCTCCATCACCTTGGCCACGCCAGCTATCTGAGAGATGTCACTAAATCCATGCTGAAGCTGGTGCTGAGCAGCTATAATGTGGCCGAAGGAGCCAGCTCCATGGACTAATATTATTTCCTTCTGGGCGGAGGTTATCTCATCGACGAGACGTGACAGCACCTCCTCGCGGAAGGTGCGGTAGCGGACCTTATCGGTGATAACGCTGCCGCCGAGCTTGACCAGCATCATCCGAATCACTGGAACATGGCCTGATGCTTATTAAAACATAGAGTTGTTTAACGAGATAGATAGGCGAACTTCAGAGATGGGTCCCGCACTTTCGGCAGAATTTATCTCCCTCTTCAACCTCGTTGGAGCATCCCGGGCAAATCTCTTTTTTCTTGGCGCCGCAGGTGAAGCAAAATTGATCTTTGTCAGCCATCTCAGCTCCACAGTGTGAGCAGTGAATTATTGGGGTAGATGAGATGGGCTCGGTGCAACATTCCAAGGTTCGCTTGGCCTTCATAGCCTGGCACAGGGCGCCTGTATAATCAGCTTCATCGAAACAATCTCTAGCCTTTTCAAGTATGCAGGCGGCCGCAGTCTTCCTGTTCTGTGGAGCGTCATCAAGCATGCATTGGGCCGACTCGATGATGAATTTTGATTCCAGGTAGTTAGCGGGAAGTTTCTTGACGGCGTGGGCAGGGACCCCGGCAGAACTGGCGTCCTCAGTATGATTACTGTCGACAGATGCCCCCTCCTCGGCGATGGTTTCAGATACAGGGGTTGCACCCATCTCTTTTTGGGGAGTATTATGCAGAGCGCGCTTGGCTTGATCTGCCAACTCTTTTGCTTCAGTGTACTGTCGACGCTGATAGGCGCTTACTGCTTGATGTATAATAACGTCAGCCTCGGCAGTATCCCGTCCCTGCTGCTGCAGCGATTCGGCCACGGCCCTGACGGTGGCCACGGCATTGTACGAATCATCTTGAATCAGACTCGCTTCGGTCTGGGCGTTACGTCTACCCCTAATGTACCTTAATTCGAGCAAAGCCAATGCGGTCATGAATATGAGAGCGGCCGCGATGATGAGATATTCATAGGTTATTTCCATGACTCGCACCAGGTGTCAGGTTGACAACGACGTGGCGATAATAAAATCTTTATTATTACAATCTATTTTGAATATTATGGGGGTCAATAGTACTGCCAAGGGTCCGTGAAAACCCATCTCTTCACATCTGTGGTGACTAGCGCGGTACGTGGAGGTCATCTGGTTTCTATGTTCCATCATCAATGATCTAGCAGATAGGTTTGTAATGACGATCAAAGGGATGCCCCGTGCTTTTGTCAATTCAATTCCCATCGTAGTATGCTGATAGTTCGCAGCTAATTTTGGGACACGGAAGTGGATTTCTGCAACGATGAGAATTAGAAATTTACGAAATCGGGATTAAGAAAGCCCAGGGTTTCAACCATGGGATGAATTGCAACAGAGGGGATGTTTTCGAGCAACCCACGGCACTCTTTAACATGCTCTGGCCGATTCGAACTCGGCCATTGTACCGATGTCCTTCAATGGGCATGCAGCTTTTGCATCGAACGTGCTTTCTCAGAAAGTACGGTTGACCACGCTGGCACGGAAGCATCGTTCGCAATTGCTTCCTGCCCTTCTTCGGAAGAAAGCGTCGGTCGATTATTATTATTATATTGGACCCAAACAACTTAGGCCCCTCATACAAACTCGCCTTAATTTCACATCGTGAGTATTATTCCATGTACAAAGTTGGCATTATGACTCGTAGATAATATGAAAGTGAAAAAGTGGCTGACAGCGTCTCGTGGTTCCCGCGGGCTCGCGCACCGCAGTACCGCACGCAACGCGGGCGGGCTTAACTTCCGGGTTCGGATGGGACCGGGTG
>JAAYQQ010000007.1 GCA_012519255.1 Methanobacteriota archaeon
CACCTACACTATTGGGCGGCAGGGTGAGTGGCATGATTATGGTCAGCGCTGCCCATATTATTGCGAGGATTAGGATGGTTCGCTTAGCCTTCCAGGCAGGTCCCCGTTCCATGCCCCTGCTCAGTGTTGGGCGATTATTAACCGTTTGCTTTTATGGCTAGCAAAACCCTTATGTAGGGAGCCTTTTTCGCTAAAGTATGTCCTCCTTACCCGACGAGCTCAAGCATCTCAAGTGCTTCCATGGGCATCTAGGTCCCTATGCAGTAATAGGGTATCGCATGGGGCTGATCGCCCGACAGAGATTTCCAGAGCGTATCTATGCTATATTGCACAGCGGGACCAGGCGGCCTCTTTCCTGCCTTGCTGATGGAGTCCAACTATCTTCTTGCTGTACCCTGGGTAAGGGAAATATCGTGCTCAGAGAGGGCGGAGAGGCAAGCGCGGAGTTTTCCGATGGTGCTGGGCATCTATCGATCTCTCTTCTTCCTGAAGTGCGTGAGCGCATTGAGGCCGAGACCACCCGCGCTACCGAGGAAACAATCTCTCTTGAACTGTATCGTACTCCCGATTCCGAGCTGTTCATAATTTCTGAAGGGACAGCAGCTCCCTTCAGTAAATGAGCAAAACTACGGCGAGTGGAGCAGGGAGCGCTGAGGGGACACTCTCCACTCTTCATGTATATCTTGACGAGAGTATGCATCACATATGAGACAGGCGTCGGTGAAATCAACATGGGCGCGCTCAACCTCTGCCCACTGGGGAGTGCATGCTTCCATATTTCGGGGATGACATGACTACTACCAATCAATCGTGACTAGCTCTGTTACTGTTGAGAACTTCCTATCGATTGATGCTGACTGTGCACTACCTTTATTTTAGAGGTGCCAATTGACCAACCATGGAGATTCTCGCCCCCGCTGGTTCCAAGGATTCGCTCAAGGCTGCCTTATTGGGTGGAGCAGATGCGATCTATTTGAGTGGTAAGACTTTCGGAGCGAGAAGATTTGCACCCAACTTTTCTGACTCTGAGCTGCGGGCAGCGATCGTAGCGGCCCACGACCGTGGAGCCAAGGTCTACGTCACGGTTAACACATTGATCAAGCAGAGCGAGCTACCCACCGTTTATTCCTATCTTGATCTCCTCTCATCCATTGAGGCGGACGCGGTCATCGTACAGGATCGCGGGCTCATGAGAATGATCAAAGAGAACTTCCCCCTGGCAATCCACGCTTCCACTCAGATGGGCGTACACTCTCTTGAAGATGCCATCTGGGCCAGGAATGCGGGGGCGGAGAGGGTGATTCTGGCGCGGGAGCTTAATCTCGACGAGATCGAACGTATTACCAAGGGCGCGAACATCGGCACCGAGGTCTTCATCCATGGCGCGTTGTGCTATTGCTTCTCCGGTCAATGTCTTTTCTCATCCATGCTTGGCGGACGTTCCGGAAATAGAGGGATGTGCGCCCAACCTTGCCGAAAACTCTATTCTTTGGCTGGGAAGACCTCGTTCATGCTGTCCACCGCCGATCTGTTCTGCGTCGACATCCTTCCCCAGCTCTTGCGCATCGGGGTGAGCTCGATCAAGATAGAGGGTCGGCTCCGCTCCCCCACCTATGTGTATCTAGCCACCAAGGGCTACAGGGCAGCGGTAGAGAGGGCAGAGCGAGGCGAAACGGAGCTGATGACTCCAAGGGAGCGCGAGCTACTCGAGGTCGCCTTTAACAGGGGATTCAGTCCTGGCTATTTGGGAGGGGATCAGGTCATGCAGCGGCGTTATGCAGATTCTCGAGGGCTTCCTCTGGGCACGGCGCGCTCCCGCGGCCGGGAAGTATGGCTTCCCACAACCGATCTACGAGACGGCGATGGCATTACCTTCTATCGAGGCTCGTACAAGGTGGGTGGCTTCGAAGTCAAAAACCCACGCCAAGATGGTTTGGGAATTGTTGTGAGCTCACCATTCCGCCTGGAGATGGGAGAATACGAGGTCTACAAGACCAAAGATCGTGAGTTCCCCGCCATCGAGAAAGCCATCTCACAGGTATCCCTGCCAAACGCCCGAGCGGAGCGCATCCCCCGTCCATTCAAGCTTCCTGAGGTTTCAAGGGGGCCTCGAAAGGCCCTTCTTTCTGGGCACCTCTCCTCTATACCCTCTCTTCGCTCGGCCCTCCCCTTCCTGGATCGTGTATACTTCGAGATGTCTGATGAGGAGGATGAGGCAAGAGAGATGTGCGAGGCCGCTGGAAAGGAGTTCGTACTTGCCCTTCCACGGATCACTCCCAAGATCCCAAAGGTGGATGCTCCTGCAGTGCTGGTACACTCACCGGGTCAGGCCTTGCGATATCGTGATCGGCGCACCTATGGATCTTACTCACTAAACCTATTCAACTCCCTCACCGTGCCGCCCCTGGATCAATATGCCGTCTCGGTGGAACTATCCCGTAAGGACCTTGCAGATCTGACCGCTCATGATCTCCGTGCATTGGAGGTCCCCGTATTCGGAAGGATCGAGCTAATGGTCACCCGCGATCCCTCCCTTGAGGAAGGCATGCTCAAGGATGGTCGGGGCAAGTGCTTCCCGGTGGTGCGCGATTCCTATGGGTGGGCGCACATACTCAACTCCGCTGACCTATTTCTCCTTGATTTCCTTGACGAATTGGACCGCATGGGCATAGACTCTTACGGTTTGGACCTGCGCGGTCGACCTCCAGAGCTATGCGCCATGGTGGCCAAAGCATTCCGCCAGCGGGACCTTGGTATGAAAAATCGCATCAAGCGGAGATGTGGGGCCATCACTGCAGGCCATTATTTCCGAGGCGTGCGGTAGGCAGGCCAACGCAGCAGAACATGTGCCATCTCGCCGTATGCTCTTAAAGAGTGTTGGGGCTGCGGAGAAGGCGCGCCCAATGTCTTCTAGATCTCACGAGAATGCGTGCCCTGCAGTGTTTAACGATCTTGGACAGACTGCAGCTCCTGACATACTTGGGGCACCTGAGCTGGGGCGGGTAATGAATTAACCATCCGGCCCGTATTATCCATTTTTCTAGCAGGGTGAAGGGGACATTGCTGTCCACATTCATGTTGCCCATCCAATCCTACTGCTGCCGCAGCATCGGGAATCACAATACCATCGGGTAATCCGTCGGCTTACCGATATCTCCCGGGGAGGAGCTCTCCGGGTAAACCCTGCAAGGGCCGTCGAAGAACCGCCGCCCTGGGCGAATAGCATCTCAGGGGAATGGGTGTTGGGGCGCGCCCTTACGCTCCAAATTTCTCCGCCCGATCAGCCTTATCCAGGAGTATGGGCATGAGATCCATTCCTCGTATGCGTCCCAACGCGCCCCTGGCACATGATACCTCATCGTATGACATGGTGCCGTCCTTAATCGAATTCTCCGTATAGATGGTCAGTGGAACAGGATCTCCAGAATGATCTCCCAATTCCACGGGAGTGCAGTGATCGGCCATAAGCGCCACCACCGTGCCTTCTGGCATGTCTTTCCGTATTATCCGGGCCATTCCGTCCAGACGTTCTATGGTCTCGATCTTACGGCTAGGGTCGCCATCATGCGAGGTTACGTCTGACGCCTTCACGTTCATGAGCACGAAGTCCTTCCTGTCCAGCTCCTTTAGGGCAGCGCAGGTCTTTGCCTCCATATCAGTGTCCATTCCGCCGGTGCAACCTGGGGGCTCAATGACCTCAAGGCCGCACACTCGGCAGATCCCTCGGATGAGCGAGACTCCTGCCACGCCCGAGGCGCTCATTTCATATCGTTCAGGGAAGGGTTGGATGTCCGGAAAGACGCCCGCTCCGCGAGGAAGGAGAATATTGGCGGGAAGCAATCCCTCGGATGCTCTTCGTTCATTCACAGGATGATCGTTCAATACCTCATAGGAACGGCGGACGAATTCGTTGACCGCCTCGGAGGTGCGGGCGGCATCTGGGCCGAGGGGCCTGGACGTTTGAACCGTAGTGAGGGCATGTGGATCAGCGTCGCTGACACGCGGGGAGAGATCCCTCCCCTGGAGCATGAGCACTGCACGATGTTCGGTCGCTTCTCTAACGACCACCTTGATATCGCCTATATTCATGCCGTCCAGCGCCTTAGCCAGCTCGGTAGTGTCTGGCTCCTTGATCCTTCCCGCTCGGCGGTCCAGAACGTTGAACCGTGAATCTACAGTGGCAAAGTTGCATCGGAACGCAACATCGCCCGCCTTGCCCACGAGGCCGACCCCGGCGGCCTCGAAGGGCCCTCGCCCAGTGTAGACCTTGTATGGATCATAGCCGAGTAGAGCCAGATGAGATGTATCGGAGCCGGGGCGTATCCCTGGGGCAATAACGTCCATAATCCCAGAGGTTCCATTGGAGGCGAACCAGTCTAGATTGGGCTTGCGGGCACATTGTAATGGGGTGCGGTAATCCAGGCTCTTGACTGCCCGGTCGCCCAGCCCATCCATAACTATCATTAGGATTTTTTTACCATGCTCCATCATATCAGATGGGGGTATTATGAAAGAAAATATAAAAAAAGGTGCAGACGGATGAGTGTAGGAGGAATCACGCCACCTGCCTGCACCACGCGTCCTCTGGCAGGGACTCATAGAGTCCCAACTCTGTGACCTCCTCCCTTTCAGGAGGCGTGGCGTACTCTATGATCTTATTCACATTAAGGATCCAGTAGAATACTCTCCAGGTCCGTCCGCTGGGCAGAATGACCTCTTCCCATCTCGTCTTCAATATTTGGACATCCTGGAGGAAGTAGAACATCCTGCGGTCGTCCTGGTCGAGGACGTTGTCGATGATCTCATCATCATATCCGAAATAATTGAGCACCCTGTAGGTAACATTACTGGCAACATCATCAGCCACTCCCATCCTGTTCTCAATTGCACGAGATAAAATCTCAAATGTTACTATGGGGCTCTCTCGCCTCATTCTCACTCCTCTTATATCTGTTTGCACTACTATATTAATGTTTCTATTACTACTTCTCTTCACCCTGTGAATTATAGTGGAGTGGTAGTGTGAGAAATGTGCTTAAAAAAGTATCTATTAATTGGAGGAAAAAATTGAATTTAGATGAGGAGGTCCCCATCTTTCATGATCTGCCTACCATCTACCCAGACTGATGGATCCTTGACCAGGCAGTCTTGGTGAATGAGGGCATTGGCGTCGTTGTCGTAGTTCATGCCAATGGCGAAATGAACAGTCCGTCCGACCTTCTCATCCTCGAGTAGGTTCCCGACAATCTTGGCGGCGTAGTTGATACCGATCCCCATCTCGCCGAGATGACGCGCATTGCGTTCCATCTCCAAATTTCCGATCTCGCGGGCCTTTGTCTCGCCCATCTTTATAACATCGAGAAGGGCCTCTGCCACCTCATCCCCCGTGACCTCGGTGATGTAGCCTTCTTTGAAGACGACCTTGACGGGGACCTTGGGTGTGGGGAAGGAGGTGATGAGGTCGACCGTACCATCGAAACAAATGACTCCTTCCGCAGTAGCATTGGCAGGACTTATGAATGTCTCCCCTGCAGGGAGGTTCCCACCCGTGCCGGGGACAGTAAGGTCTCCATCATCGAGCTTGGCCATGCGGCCCTTGATGGAGAATTTGATATCTGTACCTCCTGGAGCGGTCACATGCACATTTTCTCCGGCGTCGAGGATCTCCTTGAGCTTTCTAGCCACTGCCCGCATTTCGGTATAGTCAACAGCAATGCAGCGTTCGAAGGTATCTATGGTCAAGGACGGCGACCAGAACCCTCTGATACGGTGGCTTCCCTCCATAAGATAATGGTAAATGTGATCATACTTCTGACCATCGCGGCCGATGTAGCCGATATGCATACCGAAAGGATCTTTTCCCATCTTGATGCTAGAGATGGAAATGATGATCTCAGGGGCAGCTTCCATGGCCTTGAGGACCATGTTTTCGGCATACTGCACTGAGGATTTTGCTTCCTGAACCATCAGGACGGGTTTTCCTCCCAATGCCTTGGTGGCCTCAAAGAGCGCCCTGGAGATCTCGAACGAATCGTCCCCTTCGAAATTGGTCAAGATCATAACCTCTTCGCCTGGTCGAAGGCCCAGGCAGTCACGCATGGCGACCGTCGCCGCCTCGCTAAGCTTGGACATAGAATGGCCTCATCTATTCTGACCAACACCATCCCGTGATACATATAATCCTTATGGGGAAGTCAAGTGGCAAGGGCCGATGTGCCTCACGAACATCTGGGTAGGCGTGAGGTTCGAAGTGGTGAGAAATGGGGTCAAAAATCGGAAGGGAAAAGGTAAGGGGTTTTTTTAAACTGGTTGGAGCCAGGTTTAGAACCTGCGCTCGCGTGCCGGCTTGTGCTTCTGGTAACACTCCCTGCAGTAGACCGGCCTTCCCTCAGTTGGCTTGAAAGGAACAGTGGTCTCTACTCCGCAATCGGAGCAGGTAGCTGGGTGCATCTCACGGGGCTCGCCGCGTCTATAACCGCCTCTTCTCTCGTTCATTACTATTACCTATCGGTTGCTTCCACGAATCTTACGATTCGTGTATGTTTCCTACAATTCATATTCTGGTATAAAATAACACGTACGCGGCCGAGCGCATTGCATTAACTAGGTCCCAAGTCTCCATCCTCAGAAGCGGGCGGGCACCTCAATTATTATATATTCTGCTCCATGATATATTTTTCATGGTTAAGCTGACCGAGGACATGATAGAGCTAGTAAAAGCGGCAAAGATATACCCTCTAGCCACCGCTTCCAAGGATGGCGAACCCAATGTGGTGCCAGTGGGAATGCTGCGAGTGATGGATCCAGAGACCCTCTGGATTGGCAATCAGTACATGAAGGCCACCATCCAGAACCTTCAGGAGAATCCCCGAGCATGCATCTATGTGAGAAGCGCAGAGACCAAGGAGTGCCTGAAGATAAAGGGCGACGTGACGATCCTGAATTCCGGCGCCGACTATGAACGTATGAAGGATATGGTCAAGGAACGGCGAGCAGATCTGGTGTGCAGATCTTTGCTGGTGATGAAGGTCTCCGCGATCTACACCTGCAAGTCCGGGCCAGATGCCGGGGCAAAGCTGGCATAAGCATCAGTGGCGCATATGCGCCAGAACCCCGGTGGCCGCGAGGAACGGGCAGACCGGTTATCTCGTGCTCATACAGGGCAGGGGCCATATGGGCCGAACGCTGGACCTCCGCACGATCTAGGGGCTGTAGTCGCTGTTGTTCTGCAGCTGCCCCATGATATCATGGATAGATCCAGACTCACAAGATTGCCCTGGCCAATACTTTTATCCACTATAGCGGCGCCACCGCGATGGCATCTATCTCCGCCAGGAACTCTGGGCGGGCGAGCCCGGCCACATACATGAGGCTAATCGTTGGAGGGTTCGGCCGATCCCCCCATGCGCTAAGGTACGCCTGGCGGACTGGCTCAGATGGTTGCCCATGCACCAGGCATATGGTGCACTTGATCATGTCCTCCAGTCCCGCACCGACCGCTCGAAGTGCGCTCGATAGATTCTTCATGATCTGTTCGGTCTGTACTCCCACATCCCCCTTTCCAACGATTTTCCCCAGACGATCCACGGCGTTCTGGCCACTAATGTAGATGGTCCTTACCTGACCGGAGACCTCGATCACTTGAGTGAAGGCAGAGTTTTTCATCATATTATCTGGGTCGATATGCTTTACCCGGTAGGCCGAGGTGTCAGTTCTCATCACCATGGTAACCATTCCATTGTGACAATGACGATTATATCAATCTGCTCGAAGCTGGGGGGCCATTCCATCGACCTTGCAATATGTGAGTAAGGGAAAACAGTCTCACAATCCTCATCAAAGCGCACTGCCGAATAGAATTCCTCAAGGGGATCTGATGGAGTATTCTCCAGTCTCTCTCCCTTCGCGTTGCTCACACTCCGCGATCTAATAGTCCTAGCAAGATGGTCCACTCAGGGTTAGAACGCTCCAATGATCTAATAGGGGTGCATCCGATGCCTATTATAGCCCTGAGTGCGCGACCTATGATATAGAGAATAATCCCGCCGTTGGGGGTTAGCAATGTTTTTATCTGCCAGGCTCGCAGAGATAATTGGTGACGGTTGCATGACCGTCAAGGTAAGGGGTTGGTAGAGATGGCGGTGACAGTAGAAAGGACTGCATTCAGTTTGGCCAGAGCAGGCTATTATCTCTCCATGGCCGCAGCCGTCCTCTTCCTCATCCAGGGGATAATGGGGATATTGTTCAGGTCAATAGTGTTTGCCCTGGTCATCTCCCTTGGCGTTGGTGTCACGGAATTTCTAATTGGCATATCGCTGGTCGTCCTTGCGTTGATAGTGGGATCTGCAGCTGTCGGGTTGAGGTCATACCCTGACCAACACGTGACAGCCGGAGCGGTGATCGTCCTCTTCTCGTTACTCGCCCTCTTCGTCGGAGGAGGGTACCTGATCGGGTCGGTGCTGGGGATCATAGGCGGAGTCTTGGCCATAGTATCTGTCCAGAAGTGACGTGAGTTCAGCTGACGATCGGGTCATCGGTTGGCGGGGAGCCGATGATGAAACGCCATTAGTTCTATCCTTATTGGGCCCATGATCCCCAGTCTTTTTCATTTGCAATCTTTGTAACTATGATGTGCCTTTGGGCCCGCGGCTTGGTTAAGATGCATCCTTCGCAACAGATATCTGGCCCCTGTAATATTTCCCCACATCGTGGTCAATGATCTCATACCTATTGAGAAGGAATATGCGCGCTGCATTACTATATTAAAACACACTGGCGTTCTCTTATCTCTTCCTGGATCGGAAAGTAACGGAGTGATCGGAACGGATGGAAGGGAGTATCCCTTGCCTACGGAGGAACAGGTTTTAGATCTATTCATACACAATAGGGAACTTGTAGAAAGAAAGGTTCCACAGGGGTTCGATCATCTGCAGATAACGCCAATGGCAATGCCGATATCTGATTTAATTGATCTATTGAGGGCTGCCATTCTGAGCCGTGCATCATATGGAGATATCTATCGTACAAGGCACTCTTCCGCCGAGCCACCAATACCCGTTCGTGTCGATGCCATAAAGGCCGTCTGGATGTGGGACGTATTAAGGCAGGCGATAGATTCAGACGAACTCGTATATTTTCCTCAAGAGTATTCGGGCGGGCATCGAGGACAAACCAAGGTAGAAGCGGCCAATGATGGACATATTTGCGCCATCCCGGGCTGGTCCGTGGGATTGGTTGAAAACATGCCCGTCATGCCTCAGCAGGGCCAAGGCCAGACATTGGGGGGCAGAAGACAACTAGAGGTTGGCTTTTCTCCCCGTGACTATTTACGAATGCTAAAGACCAAGGCCTACGAGGGGGAGACTGGAAAAACCATCGAGGATTTCGTCATGGGGTTTCTCACCCGCCTTGAAATGACCAATGAAGTAAGCAATGATCGGTATGACAACAACTCTTCCTGGCTTCTCGGTCAATATGCAGAGTATGTGGACCGCGTAAAAAGTGACCTTGTGCCGACCGGATGGTGGCATCGAGATTATGGGCGTGTCCGCCTGGATGCGCATCGTCCTGGAAATAGAATCTGCACCAGGAGCTGGGGAGGGCCCACCGTGGTGAGGCTCGTAAGGCCATGACAGGTCCCTCATGCAAGGGGATCAAATAGTGAAGTGCCGACAAATCCCTTTCAGCAGTCAACTTTCTTGAGAAAAGGAAAAAATGGTGCAGGGGGTGCGATTTGAACGCACGGACCACTAAGGATAGGATCCTAAGTCCTACGCCGTTGGCCAAGCTTGGCTACCCCTGCTTATCGGCCGCAATTGGATTAATACACTTAACCTTTATGGCTCCTCGGCTCTAGGACCTCGCACAGCAGGGTCTCCATTGCCTTAAGAGCACTCTCCCTTTTCTGCGGATATGATTTGATCTTACCTCTCACGGAGATGACATCGTCGTTGTCGGCCAGGGCAATTCTGCCCTCGTAGGCGGCCTGCTTGTCCAGGCGCAGGAAGAACATCGATTCCTCGTCCACCCTGCTCTCCAGGGTGTCCAACAACATTCTGACGTCATCATGTTCTAGCGAGTTAAGGAATGTCCGGATCTCCCTGGACCTGGTGATCCGACCCTCCAGGATAATTATGGGATTGCCATGGTAACCCTCATTTTTGATCTTTGAAATGTCCTCTGCTCCGGAAGCAAAACGGAGGGCCTGCTCGACCCTACCCTCATCTTCGGTGGCGTGCGCAAATGTACGGAAGATCAGGCTGGCAATATCCATTGACCAGTCCGATGGGCCCGGTTGGTAATAGGCCTTTCCCCGCTGTTGAAAATACGTCCTGCGAACCGCCCGCGACCTAACTTATGAGGCCGAGGTTGGGGCTTCTTGCCTCATTCATCTGTTTTGAGATATTCTTTAAATAATTGTTCTTCAAGTAATAATTTTCCATTGAATCTGGTAGCGAGTGGAACGCTAGCGTAGCCAATGGGGCATTTGTCGATGATAGAAATAAGGATCCACGGCAGGGGAGGGCAGGGCGCGGTGGTCGCGTCGGAGATACTCGCGAGGGCGGCCATCAAGGATGGTCTGAATGCATCGGCATTTCCATTCTTTGGTGTGGAGAGGAAAGGCTCGCCGGTGATGGCATTCTGCCGCATTGATGATAGGCCCATACGACTTCACGCTGGAGTGTATGAGCCGGACCACGTGATCGTACTCGACCAGGCTCTCCTATCTCTGACCAATGTTCTCAGCGGTCTCAAGGAGGGCGGCACCGTGCTGATCAACACATCTCAGGGTCCGTCGGAACTGGGGTTGCATACCGATCACTCTATTGTGCTTGTCGATGCCACCTCCATAGCTCTCGAACGCGGACTGGGTTCACCAACGGCTCCCATAGTCAACACCGCGATCCTGGGAGCGTTTGCCCATCAGTGTTCCATGGTATCCATTGAGGCAATCGTGGACAGCATTCGAGAGGTTGTCCCGGCCAAGCTTGAAGAGAATGTACAGGCCGCCTGGGACGCCTATGGATATGAGAGGGAGATCTGATGTACACTACCTACCGGGACCTGCCCTCGACGCCGGTAACATCTCAGACTACCGAGGACATGCCCACTGGAACCTGGCGAACCTTCCGTCCAATCATCGATGAGGACAGATGCCTGCGCTGTTATTTCTGCTGGAAGTTCTGCCCTGACCTGAGCGTGCTCGTGGCCAGGGAGGGTGATCTCCCCACGATTGACTACGAACATTGCAAGGGTTGCGGGATATGCGCCAACGAATGCCCGTCTGGCGCCATAAGGATGGAGAGGGAGGTCCAGTGATCGAGACTATTACGGCCAATCAGGCCGCTGCCATCGCCGCCAGGCTCGCGCGGATAGAGGTATCGGCGGTATACCCGATCACTCCGCAGACATCCATCTCCGAGGCGATTGCGGATATGATTGCCCGCGGAGAAATGGATGCCAAATATTTGCTGATGGAGAGCGAGCACTCCGCCATGTCTGCGCTTATCGGCGCGTCATATATTGGCGCCCGGACCTTCACCGCCACCTCCTCTCACGGCCTCGCCCTCATGCATGAGGTCCTTATGTGGGCATCAGGGGTCCGAAGGCCGATCGTTATGCCAGTGGCCGCTCGAACCATTGGGGGCCCATGGAACATCTGGGGAGAACACATGGATGTGATAGCAGAGCGGGACGTTGGCTGGATGCAGTTCTTCTGTGAGAGTAATCAAGAGGTCCTGGACACCGTGCTCCTGGCCTATAGGGTGGCCGAGGACCCCCGAGTCATGTTGCCCGCAATGGTGGTAGAAGATGGGTTCATTCTTTCCCATACTGTGGAAAAGGTAGATGTGCCGGAGCAGGCCCAGGTCGATGAGTATCTGCCGTCATTCTGCCCCGAGCACGTCGTTGACTTCAATGAACCCAGACGCTTTGGCGGCCTGGTCATGCCGGACTGGTGGACCGAGTTTCGCTATCGCATCGCCCAGGCCATGGAAGGGGCCAAGGAACGAATTGTGGAGGCGGACCGGGAGTTCGAGCGGATCTTCGGGCGGAGCTGGGGAGGCCTGGTGGAGAATTATCGCACCGAGGATGCAGAGGCAGTGCTGGTAGTGGCTGGCTCGGCCGCAGGCACCGCCAAGGAAGTGGTCGATAGTCTCCGCTCCCGGGGCAGCAAGGTAGGCGTGGCCCGTCTCCGTGTGTTCCGTCCCTTCCCGGCGGAGGAAATAGCGGCGCTGACGGCTGTCCCCATGGTGGGAGTGTTCGATCGCAGTTACACCTTCGGTGATGGCGGGGCAATGTTCAATGAGGTCCGTTCTGCCCTGCATGGTTCGGACAATGTGATCAAGAACTATGTTCTGGGATTGGGAGGGAGAGACGTCACGATGCAGCTTATGGAATGGATATTCAAGGACATGCTTTCAGTCGCCGAGAAGGGGCTTGATCGCAAGGTGGAGTGGGTTGGACTCAAGGACGGCACAGGGAGGTGGTAATATGCCATCCGTGAAGGATAGGCGACCTCGATTCACCATACCTCAAGAGGAGCTCATGTATCCAGGGCACAGCGCCTGTCCCGGATGCGCTGAACCGCTGGCCATGCGCTATCTGCTAAAGGCTCTGGGCCCTCGAACCATAATAAATCTGCCCGCGGGCTGCTGCGCGGTCATGCCTGGCGTATGGCCACGCTATGCCCTCAGGGTCCCCATGATCGACCATGCATTCGAGAGCACTGGTGCCACATCCTCAGGCATCAGGGCGGCATTGGACAAGAAGGGCCTGGATGATGTCACCGTTGTGGGCTGGGCAGGCGATGGAGGTACGGTAGACATTGGTCTTCAATCGTTGTCTGGCGCGGTGGACCGTAACACCGACTTCCTGTATGTGATGTATGACAATGAGGCTTACATGAATACCGGCGCGCAGTGTTCCGGTTCAACACCGCACGGAGCCTGGACGACCACCACGCCGGGCGGCAAGGGCATTCTGCAGCGAGGGGGGAAGAAGCGAATACTCGATCTGATGGTGGCCAATGGCATCACATATGCGGCCACGGTCAACATAGCCTATCCCGAGGACTTCATCGCACGTGTCCGGGAGGCCAAGGCGATTAGGGGGCCCAGGTTCGTGCACGCCCTCACTCCCTGCCCGTCGGGGTGGCGCATGGACTCCAGGAGGACGGTGGAGGTCGCCTCCCTGGCAACACGGACAGGAATATTCCCTCTGTACGAATATCGTAATGGGAAGTATCAATTTACCAAAGAGATTAAGAACCGGAAGCCGGTTGAAGAATATCTTTGCCTCCAGGGGCGCTTCAAGCACCTCAGCCCGGCGCAGGTCGCGCAGATCCAGGAGATCGTGGATCGTGAGCTCGAGGAGCTGAAGGCCAAAGTGGGGGCGAGTAGGAAGTGAACTGTTGGAAAGGCTGCTGGCAGATAGCGGGAGGCTTCTTCTCCTTGGCAATGAAGCGATCACCAGAGGGCTCATCGAGGCCGGAGTTGGCCTGGCAGCGACCTATCCGGGGACTCCTTCTTCGGAAGTGGGCAAGGCTCTGGAAAAGGTAGCTTCTCATGCCGGGATGTATTTTGAATATTCTGTGAACGAGAAGGTCGCCCTGGAGGTGGCGGGGGCGGCTGCCGCGTCAGGTGTCCGTTCGTTTGCATTCATGAAGCACGTAGGTCTTAACGTCGCCAGCGACGCGTTGTTGACCCTTGCCTGCACCGGTGTGCGGGCAGGAATGGTGGTCATGACCGCCGATGATCCATCCTGTCACAGCTCCCAGAGTGAGCAGGACAACCGCTACTATGCCAAGCTTGGGCTCATACCCATGCTCGAGCCGTCCACCCCGGCGGAGGCCAGGGATATGGTCGTGGAGGCCTACCGACTCTCCGAACTACTGGCCACGCCAGTCCTGCTACGTACCACCACCAGGGTGAACCATGCTCGCGGGCCGGTTGATCTCAAAAGGGCGCCCAGGCCCCAGGCCAAGGGGGCATTCGAAAAAGACCCGCAGCGCTTTGTGACGGTCCCGGCCAATGCCCGGCTGCTCCGCCTGGAACAGCTCGAGAGGATGGAGCGGGCGCTCAAACTTTCTGAGGCTTCTCCACTCAATTATGTGGTAGGCTCCTCCCGTATTGGGATTGTAACCAGCGGGGTCACCTATACCTATGCCCGGGAGTGGCTGGAGGATGTAGAGATACTCAAGCTCGGCTTCACCAACCCGGTTCCCGAGAAGAAGATCTGTAAATTCCTGCAGGGAAAGCAAAGGGTGGTTGTGCTGGAGGAGCTAGAGCCTTACCTGGAGGATGAGGTACGGCGCATTGCCCAGCAGCACGGCATTTCCGTAGAGATTCTGGGGAAGCGTACTGGACACCTTCCCCGCGCCTTTGAATTCTCTCCCGACGTCATCTTCTCTCTGAAGAACATTTTGCCGGTGAGGGCGGAAAAGGCCCCGGTGGACGTGCCACAACTCGCCCTCCCGTCCCGCCCTCCAGTGCTATGTGCGGGTTGCCCCCATCGTGCTACCTATTACGCTGCCAAGAAGGCGGTGGGCAACACTGGCGCGATCTACTCCACCGACATTGGATGTTATACACTGGGCGTGCAGCCGCCCATGCAGTGTGCGGACTTCACACTATGCATGGGATCCAGCGTTGGCGCTGCGGGGGGCTTCGCCCAGGTCACCGATCAGAAGGTGATCGCCTTCATCGGCGACTCCACATTCTTCCACGCAGGCATCCCTCCTCTGATCAATGCCGCGTATAATGACCACGATTTCGTCATGGTCATTCTAGATAACCGCACCACGGCGATGACCGGGCATCAGCCCAATCCGGGCGTCGGTCGGGAGCATGGAGGAATCGAGACGCCCTCCATCCCACTCGAGCCGCTGGTACGTGCCTGCGGCGTCAAGCAGGTGCGGACGGTAGATCCTTACGATTTCAACTCCACCATCGAGGCGATGAGGGAAGCGGTCGCATATGACGGTCTAGCCGTGGTCATCGCCAAGCGTCCATGTCCCCTGCTCAAGCGCAAGGAGGGCAAGCTCACCAGGTCGCGGTATCAGGTGAATCAGGACAGGTGCTCCCAGTGTTACATCTGTGTATCGCGCCTCTCCTGCCCTGCCCTGACCAGGGAAGACAAGGCGGTCAAGGTGGATTCGACAATGTGCATAGGCTGCGGAGTATGTGCGCAGGTATGTCCCAAGGATGCGATCGAGGTGCTTCAATGACTTCCATGAAATACAATATACAGCTGGTCGGCGTCGGAGGGCAAGGCGTACTGCTTGCATCTACCGTCCTTGGCAATGCCGCCGTATCTGCAGGCCTGGAAGTGGCCATGTCAGAGGTCCACGGGATGGCCCAGAGAGGGGGCAGTGTGCAATGCTCGGTCCGTATAGGCAAGGAGATATTCTCCCCGCTCATACCAAGTGGCGGAGCAGATCTTCTATTGGGTTTTGAGCCCGTGGAGACACTGCGCAATATCGCCGTTGCCAATAAAGACAGTCATATTGTAACGAACACCTCGCCCGTTGTTCCCATCAGCGTATCTATTGGCCAGTGCACGTATCCCAATTTGGACGAGATCCTCTCTGCCATCCGCTCCGTCAACAAGCATGTGGTGGCGGTAGATGCGACCGCTCTGGCAATCGAGGCCGGGAGGGCGATCACGGCCAACGCCGTCCTCATAGGCGCCATCGCTGCAGTGAAGAACTTTCCACTCTCCAAGGAAAGGATGTTGGAATCTCTTCTGCAGGTCGTGCCGGCAAAGGCGAGGGACGTCAACATCAGGGCATTCGAGCTGGGCTACGCCGAGCTCAGCCAACGCCGGGGGTAAGTCCCTCAGCGGGCCAACGCCCTGATGGATTGGCGAGGCTGCTGATGGAGGGTGGCAAGGAAAATCATTCAGCCGATCGTTGCGATTAATTGTTTGCCGTAACCGATGATGACCTTGCCATAGCCTCTCAGCTCTTCGTCCAGCTCCGCATCCCCCGTATCAATTTTCATCTCTTTGATCCCATCCATCTTGAGCGGCGTGGCCATTACGATGATGTTCCTAATGCCGACCCTCCGGATGACTCGAGGAGAGATCTGCTGGTTGCCCCGTCCGAAGATAAAACCCTGGGCCCCGATGGGTGAGATTACTATCCGTGCTTCTGTCCACTCGTTAAGCGCCTTGAGGATGGTGCGTTCATCGGCATCCTTGGCGACCAACTTCCCATTGGCCACGATGTCGACCCCCAATAGTGTCTTATCTATGCCGAGTTTTTTACCCAGCGCATTAATCGTGGTCCCTGGCCCCAGAAGATAAAGCACGTCGGGACACATGCTTTCTTTCATGTACTGCGCGATGGCTTCCTTATATTCTTTTTCTGAACCTCCACTTACAAAAAGTTTGAACGGCTGGATATGACGGGTGTCCTCAGGAGTCAGCATGTAGCCATATAACGTTGCGCTGATGCGTCCTTTACCGACCTCCTCCTCGTCGATATCCATAACCTCGGCCAGATGTGAGGGCAGCTCATCCACCCGCAGCCGGCGCAGCAGCATACCTGCATCACGTGGGGAATTGGCGAAGACTGCAGAATGCATCTTCACCCCTGAGGGTATGCCTATAACAGATATGCTCTCCCCGATGGCATCTAGAATATCGCGGGCGGTACCGTCGCCTCCGGCGAAGATAAGCACTTCGATCCCTGCCTGGACCAACGCCCGCGCTGCCTTTCTCGTATCATCATCAGTCGTGTCGCCCTCTGGCGCGTAAACAATGGTCATATTGTCGACCAGTCCCTTTAGGACGTCCTCGCCCATGGGGCCTCCGGCGGTATAGAAGTAATACGCTTCCAGATCGCCCGCTGACCTCAATGCGCTGACGGTTCTATCGGGGGCGATGGGGACTGCGCCTCTATTGATGGCTTCGTTTAAAACGGCGGCCGAATCTGTGCCCTTGAGCCCTACTGAACCGCCCATGCCAGCAATGGGATTGATTAGGAGCCCGACCTTCATCATTGATAAATGAGCTTATGGAAAAATAAATGATTGGTCAAAAATGTGTGAGGGGGGCGGGAGGGGCACCCTCCACGCCCATTCCCTTCAGAGGGAAATGGTTCAGCGGGAAAGAATTTCAGGAATGTCCTTGGATGGAAAAGGCGTTTCTATAGTATCAGAGGTAGATTCGGCATAGAGTATCTCGGCCATCGGAGCGCGAGTCGGCTTGGCGCTTTCGACAGTATCTATATCAAGGAACGCTTCCGCAACCTCTATGCGGATCTGCTCCTGCAATTCTCTAGAGATCCTTGCATTGAGCGACCCGATGAGCTTATTGATGAAACGTTCGATGACGGCGAAGCTCTCGCCCACAGTGCTGTCTCCGGCGAGGTTAAGGAGGTAGTCATTCTCTAATACAATGGTCCTTTCCACCTGTTGCCTGAGCCTGTCTATACCCTGCTTGGCTACTTCCTGTCGACTGCCTTCATAGGAGAATGGGTTAATAGCAATGGCAAAGGTGACGGCGTTGAGTTCATTGGCGATCTCAGCGACCACTGGCGCGGCCCCTGTGCCGGTGCCTCCGCCCATGCCTGCCACTACGAACACTATGTCGCTGTTCTTAAGCGCATCCCTGATGAATCCTCGAGCCATGTTGGCGCAGAGCTCTCCCACCTCAGGAAAGCCTCCAGCTCCTTGACCATGAGTAACGTCCTTACCAATGAGAATCCTCTTATGGGCATCCACTCCTTCGAGTTTGGCCTCATCGGTGTTGACAGCAATGGTCTCAACGTTCTTGTTGCTCCAGTAGATGCTGTGCACGATATTATTACCCGCACCGCCGCATCCAACCACGGTTATCCTAGGCTCTATGAGATCCCTGCTAAGGGCCGCGACGATCTGTTCGTTCTCCGTTCTATTCATCATCCCCTCTCCCGCTTTTATAGCGCCTTTCTAGCGCTGAAGCTGTTTGATTGTAAGACTGTGCATCCCATCCCACCGACCTGGCCTTACTCAGGCCGGAAGAGCTCCCTTCACCTGTCCAACACTTCAACAGTCGTCCGGATCGATTCAGCCTGCTGATGCAGGATCTTCGCCCGGGTCTCCTCGGTGATGAACTTCTCTCTGAGACACTCGACCACCGCATCCTCCATGGAGTTGTACACTCCTGCCCGAATGAAGTCTTCGATAGTCAAGTATGCCAGGGCAGGCACTTCGATCTGCACCACGTTCTTCTTGGAAGAACGCTCTGCAGTCTCAGTTTGCCTCGGTGCCTCATTCTGTTCGATGAATGCCCGGATGGCTAAACGGGTGAGGTGCGAGCGGTTGGGAAACTCCGGGTGATTGGCGATGAAATCATCAAGAATCACCAGGTCCTCCTGTTCTAGCCGCAGTGAGATTCGTTCTCCATCCATTTCCTGCTCATCTCCTTAACGAGGCGGTATGACAGTAATGAGTTACATAGTATTTAAAAATATGCCGTTTGTCATATAATGTCATATCCATATCGATATCAGATAATTAACACTAGCCAGGTATACTTTGAAGGTATTAGATAATTGTGATTCAGGATCCTTTATGTTGCTTAACAGTATGACACGCAATTATTGCTGAATGCACTCAACCGTAGGGCGATGAAGGCCATTCTCAGAATCCCCCGTGGGGCGACTGCTTTCTTAAAATTCACCCCATTCTCAGGAGCGGGTGGGAGGCGCGAAACCGCTCCGCCGTCCGCAGAAAGGGCAGTAACGGGAGCGGGGAGATACCATCGCGATCTCTTTTGATATGTGGACGAAATAATCGTCAAATACCTTGAGATGGGCTGTGAAATGGATTGGCTGGCAAAGGCCAAAAAACATCCTATTTATATGATTATGCTATTCCCTGGCCAACAAGGTGTGCAGATGTCAGTCTGGACTAGGAAGATTGAGGCAAAATGGCAGGCGAAGTGGTACGCCGCGCGGATCAATGAAGCGGAGAGGGACTCCCGACCCAAGTTCATGATTATATTTGCCTATCCTGGTTTGACCGGCTATCTGCACGTGGGCCACATGCGCGGTTACACCTATGTCGACGGAATCGCTCGATATAAGCGCATGTGTGGGTACAATGTTCTCTTCCCAGTAGGAACTCATGCAACTGGCAATGGCGCCATCTCTCTGGCCAAGCGCATAGAGGCGCGTGACCCTCGAACCATTGACTATCTCCTGGCCAATGGTTGCCCCGAAGATATGATTCCCAAGCTCACTGAGCCTATGGAAGTAGTGAACTTCTTCAACCAGGTCTATCAGGATCAATATTGGCGCCGCTTTGGCTTCCTGGCAGATTGGAGACGCTTCACCAGCACTACAAATCCTGATTACGGACGTTTCATCCAATGGCAGTTCCGCAAACTCAATGATGCTGGGCTGCTCATACAGAAACCCTATTTCGCCCCCGCTTGTGTGGAATGCGGACCAGTGGCTATCGATGCATCGGAGACTGATCTGTCCAAGGGGGGCAACGCAGAGACCACTGAGTATACCCTGCTCAAGTTCCGTTGTGGCGATTTCTATCTTGTTGCGGCCACTCTTCGCCCAGAGACCGTGTATGGGCAGACTAATTCCTGGATCAATCCTGAAGTAGAGTATGTCAAGGTCCGCAGGGGGGACGAGGTTTGGGTCATCAGTCGCCCCTCGTATGACAAGATGGTCTATCAGAAGGACGGCCTGGAGATCATAGGGACGATTATGGGTAGTGATCTGATAGGCATGGAAGCCATCGCCCCCGTCATAGATCGTCC
>JAAYQQ010000008.1 GCA_012519255.1 Methanobacteriota archaeon
CAAAAGCTTTGCTTTGAGATGTGCGGGATATGACGATATCATCTATGGCCAGTCTGATCATGGTTGAACCCTACCGTGCGGGTATGCTTTGACCGCCGAGAGTGTTCTGAGAAGGCAACGAGGCCAAGTATTGATGATGAGAACGTCAATCTGGTTTAGAGGTTATCCGTGAGCGAGAATGAGCTGAACATAGAACCGTCGGTGGCACTGCGGATTGAAGGGCAGCGCCTAACACCTCGCCAGCTAGAGGTACTCGTTGCAGTCTATGAGGAAGGCAGCCAGAACAAGGCCGCTGCTCGACTGGGCATATCCACTCCGGTACTGCACCGTTATATTGCCCAGATCGAGGGTAAGCTATCATGTCCCCTCATTACAACTTCCTCCTCAGGCAGTAGGCTGAATGAACTGGGGGAACGCATTGTCATGGAATATGAGGCTCTGGCACATCGGATGCGTCGTGACAGGACCACGGTCATTGGCGGCACGATAATCACCGAGGAACTGTTGCTCAATGCTCTCTCTCGGGTTGATCCAGAGGGTAATTGCGAACTCATAATCTCCGACGATGCCCGGAATCTCAAGGACTTCCGGGCTGGTATGATGGATATAGTAATCCTGGATGATCCAATGCATCTATTTGATCTGGAAGGAGTAATTTGGCAAGAGATTACAGCAGATCGTCTTCTTCATGTAGATAATGGATCACAGTATGTCCGTTTTATGTATGGCGCCCAGCGCATCGGGTTCCGCCATTTGGATGCGCTGGGTGTGGAATATTCCATTGAGCATTCATATCGTTCCATACCTGCTCTATTGGCCTCCGGCCGCAGTTTCTTCATCAATGAGAGCCTGGCCTTGCGGAAAGGCCTCCGTATCAAGAGCGCTACCGATCCTGCCTATCTGGAGCATCGCATCAATGCAGTGTATCGTAAGGAAACAAGCATTGTAAGGCGGTTGGTCAGAAGACTGCGGCGAGAGGGAAGGGTTGTTTAACCTATATAGGTAAAACAAGGGCCATTTTCCGTATATGTTTAAATAACCCGGAAGTATCCCAAATCCAACATAGGTGAATATTATGGCAAAGGAACCAAATCCTAAGTTCGCTGACGAGGTTGCCAAGCAACCTGGAGGCGAGACATTGTCGCTATGCTTCCAATGCGGCACCTGTACCGGCAGCTGTCCTTCTGGAAGAATGACTTCCTATCGGACCAGGAAACTCATCAGGAGGGCTCAGCTTGGCCTTGAGGAAGACGTCCTGAAATCCCCCGATCTGTGGGCTTGCACTACATGCTATGCTTGTATGGAGCGGTGCCCCAGAGGGGTGGATATCGTAGACATCATCACCGTCCTAAGGAACATGGCTGTCAAGCAGGGCATCATGTCCGACGAGCACAGGAAGGTTGGTGAGTACCTGTTGAAGAACGGTGCCACGATCCCACTTAACGAGAAGTACGAGGCCATCAGGGAAAAGCTTGGCCTAAGCCGCCGCCCTGCCACCACTCTTGGTGACAAGAAGGCCCTTGAGGATTTCCAGAAGATACTTAAGGCTACTGGCTTCGACAAACTCCTGGAGGAAAAGCAATGAGTAATAACAAGAAGTATGCCTTATTCCTGGGCTGTGTCGCCCCGGCGAGATATCCGGGCATAGAGTCAGCTACCCGTGAGGTCTGCAAGGCCATGGGTATTGAGCTGGTAGAACTAGAGGGCGCTGGATGCTGTCCTGCGCCTGGTGTCATCAAGTCCTTTGAGCAGGATGCCTGGCTTGCCATCGCAGCTCGCAATCTTGCCCTTGCCCAGCAGAAAGGCGTAGACATCTTAACAATCTGCAATGGATGTTTCGGTTCCCTGTATGATGCCGCTCATATACTCCACAACGATCCAGAGAAGCTTCGCGCTGTCAACAAGATCCTGGCTGAGATCGGCATGGAATACAATGGCGAGACCAAGGTGAGACACTTCGCTGAGATATTCTTCAAGGAGATAACCCCTGAGAGCGTCAAGGAAAAGGTCAAGACACCTCTCGACCTAAATGTCGCGGTCCACTACGGCTGTCACTTCCTGAGGCCCAGCAAGATCAAGGCGCTGGACAATCCCGAACGCCCCAGGATCTTGGACGAGCTCGTGGAGGCCACTGGTGCCAAGAGCCTTGACTATAGAGATAAGCAGATGTGCTGCGGGGCTGGCGGAGGCGTCAGGGCCGGGAACCCAGGTCTAGCCACTCAGTTCACCGAGGAGAAGCTCAAGAACATGAAGGCCGTGGGAGCTCAATACATCATCGATGTCTGTCCATTCTGCCACCTTCAGTTCGACAGGACTCAGAAGGAAATCAAGGGCTACGATCTCCCAGTGCTGCACCTCTCTCAGCTCCTAGGACTCGCCTTTGGGGTGCCCAAGGAGAAGTTGGGCCTGGATATTCAAGAGATTCCAGCAAACTTCTGAGAACGGGAAGCAATTCCCCCCTTCCTAAATTTCTTTCTTATTTTTAATTCATTATTTTCGCTTGACGAAGAAGTCCGCCTTCAGAAATGCATATATAGGAGCGGTATGCTCGAGGGAATGTCATTCGGGATAAGGCAGAGTGTGACTTTTCCGATAGTATCGATCTCTGGCTCTACTTTTAGACCCTCAGAAAGGTATTAATATGGGAATTCGCTACGGTCCTTACTCGTTTACATTCATGGAGTGATTCATATGGCTGCAAAGAAGGGAAAGGTCGCCGCTCGGAAGGTTAAGGACAAGTGGAAGGCGAAGGAGTGGTACAAGATATACGCTCCTCGCATGTTCAACCAGGTAGAGCTGGGAGAGACCCCTAGCTCTGAGCCGGCCTCTCTAGTAGGAAGGCAGACCGAGGTAACAGTTCATGAGCTGACTGGAGATTTCTCCAAGATGCATATCAAGATCTGCTTCCGGGTGGAAGAGGTCAAGGGTCTTGAGGCTCACACCATCTTTGTTGGCCATGATCTCACTTCTGACTATGTGAGGAGACTCACTCGAAGAAAGAGGACCAAGACGGATCACGTGGTGGACGTCCGTACAAAGGATGGCTATCTGATCCGCCTGAAGCCCATGAGTATAACTGAGCAAAGGATCCAGGCTGCCCAGGAGACTGCCATTCGCAATATAATGGACACCCAGCTGGTGTCTTCTGCAAATGACATGACTCTCTCTGAACTGGTCAAGGCGATCATATCTGGAGACATGGCTCGAGACCTTGCCAACGCATGCAAGGTCATCATACCTATCAAGCGCGTGGAGATCCGGAGGACCGAGGTCTTAGAGGTTGGAACTCCCTCCAGTGAGGAACCATCCATCCAGGAACGGTTCGGTCAGGAGGCCGCTGCTGCAGAGGCTGCGGCCAGAGCGGCAAATCCCATTCTCGAGGAAGAGTCCTCTGAAGAAGAGGCCATAGAAGAGGAAGAAGAGGAGACTCTCGAGGAAGA
>JAAYQQ010000059.1 GCA_012519255.1 Methanobacteriota archaeon
ATGGTATGATCGACTTCAAGATCGATCAACTGCGGACGTTCTTCACGGTCCGGGGCATTACCGATGTGCAGTCCCGTTCCTATATACGCTATACTGCAACCAGGCACGGTCTCAGTATTGGAAGTTTCGCGCTCGACCATATCAAATGAAATTATAATATAAATTTATTATAGGAATCTCATGAAGGAATCTCATGACCTTGGCGATACGACGCATCGCCAGCCTGGCTGAATGCCAAGGCTCACCCCTCGGGCCCCTATAATGCGCCCCGTGCAGCTTGAACTTGCTGAAATATGAGGGCCATGAAAGCGATTCTTATACACTTTGCGCGCCAGGTTAGATCTCTTCATGGTAGTGAGCAACAAGGTCCTCTGGTCGGCTGTTGGAAGGAGCCTTGCTTTGACAGCAAGCAAAACACCTCTCATCAAGCAACGCCCATATGAACGCCTAGCAGGGGGAGATCACCGAATTGCCTCCCCAGCGGAACGCTGGATGCCTGGACGCCATCCAAACGGGCGCTCAGGCGAACTCTGGACCAATGGGCCGGGATGGCGGGGGCCCCTGCTTCTGGATGTTAATGCGAGGCAGCGGAAAGGGCGGGGGCAGGCGTATGTCCCTGGCAATAAGCAGGGCCGATGGAATGCAGTTGGACACTACGGTATTATGTACCAGGTTGGCGACCTCTCCAGGCATGGATCCCGTGGCCTTCCATTCGGCGATAAGTGCTTCGGTATCCCCTTCCAACAGGATCGAGCCTTCCACCTTGATGAAACCGAGCCCAGTGTAATTGGCGGTAAAACGGAACTCTACCGAAGCGGTTCGGTCGGAGACCTTTTTGACCTGGGTTACCGTGCTGTTATGATCGATGCGGATGTTGGCCAGATGTTCACCCGGACGCGAGAACCGCTTGGCCTCGATAGAGGATGCTTCGTACCCTATGACTTTCATGATGCTGCCTAGAACGAGCTATGGTCTGGGAGCCTATTAGTCATTTTGCAAGAAGGATGTAAAAAGAGTGCCGCAGGCCGGACTTGAACCAGCGACTTCAAGATCTTCAGTCTTGCACTCTCCCAACTGAGTTACTGCGGCGTCTGGACTCAGTAAAGTGGAATTCTATAATAAAGTTTCCTAGGCCATTCTTAACCTTCGGGCAATTAAGGATGGAAAAATTCAGGACAATGTGGCGCATTATAGCACTCTTCCAAATCACCATCCAGCTCGAAGCATTTAAGTCCTTACCGAGTGTTTCCCTTCGGAGGATTGGGGAGTTTTGAGCAAATGTCATCACGAGTCCAGAATAGAGTCCTGGACCGGGGAGCCAGGAGCAGGCTCCTGAGAAAGGACAAGGAGGGAGTGGCGTCGACAGTAGGCACCATAATGGCCCTGCTGGTCTTCATTGCGTTCATGGCCCTCATCACCAACTCCTACGTCCCGGCATGGATGATGGATAACGAGCGGGCCCACATGAATCAGGTCACCGACCAGTTCGGAGAGCTCAAGGGGAAGGTCGACAGCATGGTGGTACAGTGGACCATTCGCGGAGGGTTGAGCAGTAACATGTACGCCCCCATAGCTCTAGGCTCCGCGGGAGTGCCACTATTCGCGACTCCCACTATAGGTATTCTGACATACTCTCCGGTGGGGTCCTCTGGATCTAGCATCTCCATGTCATTCACCCCCGACGGCAGCAAGGCCGAGACAATAGAGGGAGGGGGGAGGGTGGAACTATACTGCCCCAATCGTTACTATGTCCAGCAGTGGCTAGCCTATGAGAATGGGGCCATCATCATGGGGCAGGAAGACGGTCAGACCATGCGTGCCTATCCCAACCTGGAGTTCTCCAGGGTTGGCGACAGGGTGAACATACACTTTACCCAGATTGACCAGGTAGGTGACTCCCAGAGCCGTTCGGGAAGCGACTCGGTGGGGCTGAATATAGAGCTCATCTATGTCGACATGCAGAGTTACACGCTTAATGGAGAATGGACCTTAACTCTCAACACTGCCTATGGCATGGCCTGGGAGAATTACCTTAAAGAGAGCCTCGGTGAGGTGGGGCTCGAAGAGAGCACTGGGTACGAACTCAACAGAGTAAATAGCCAGACCGAGGGCATCACCACCATCACGCTGACGATCAATAATCCAAATACATTGTTTCATGACCGTGCTACGGTGAGAATGAGCGGGGCGAGGGGCTGAGATGGGGCATGCAAGAGGCTAAATCATACTCTAAAGAAGATGTGAAGGCGCCTGTTACCAGCCCAGATGATGAGGGTCTAAAGGACAGGATCAAGGATAATTACCTCAGGGTCCTGCGCAAGGTAGGGCCAAAACGCGGTACCCGCGTCCGCCTCTCCGCCAGGCAAGTTGCCAAAAACATCGAGTGGTCCCAGGGCAGGGGCTCCGTCATCACCCTGATCCCTCCCATCAATGAGCCTCACATCGAGACTGTGGAGACATACCCTGTATTGGATCCATACAGCTATATTAGAATCACGTTCAACAACAATACCAGTGAGTATTTCCTAGAGCCTCTGGAGCCCATCCTCAATGAAGAAGAAGAGAAGTTGCTTCATCTCATCAAGGACACTCTGGGGAGAACGCTTGGCTATGAGTGGGAGAAATTCAACATTCTGGATAAAAGAGAGTACCTGATGAAGAGCATGGAAAGCTTCATGCGCAGCCGGGGATGCACGATTGGTTCCCTCTCAAAGAAGCGAATTGGATACTACATTCTTCGAGATTTTGTAGGCTATGAGAAGATAGATGTCCTTATGCGAGACGAGAATATAGAGGACATCTCCTGCGACGGCGTGGGCGTTCCCCTCTTCGTGTACCACCGCAAGTACGGGAGCATCAAGACCGGCCTGATCTTCGATGACGAGATCGGGCTGAACTCTTACGTCGTCGCGCTGGGCCAGCGTGGAGGGAGGCAGATATCTGTCTCCAATCCCATTCTAGACGGGACCACTCCAGAAGGTCACCGTATCCAGGCCACATACTCTCGTGAGGTCACTACCCGCGGATCCACGTTCACCATTCGGCGGTTCAGAGACAAGCCTTTCACCCCCATCCATTTGATCAAGAGCGGAACGGCCAGTCCCGAGATGATCGCCTACTTCTGGCTCGGAGTGGAAAATGGCGAGTCCATGATCGTCTGCGGCGGCACCGCATCCGGAAAGACATCTACTCTTAATTCCATCGCCCTGTTCATTCCTCCTGGCTCCAAGATAGTCTCTATGGAGGATACCAGGGAGATTAACCTGCCCCATCAGAACTGGATTCCAAGCACCACCCGCTCCGGGAGTGGGGAGAAGGGGCAAGATGGTAAGGCGGCCGGGGAGATAGATATGTATGATCTAATGCGGGCCTCTCTGCGGCAACGCCCCAACTACATCATCGTTGGTGAGGTTAGGGGAAAGGAGACCTACACCATGTTCCAGGCCATGGCGACTGGACATACTACCTATTCAACCATGCATGCCGATTCGGTGCAGTCGATGGTTAACCGTTTGGAGAACGAGCCCATCAATTGCCCGCGTATACTGCTTACTGCCTTGCGCAACGTCATTATCCAGGCCCAGGTCAGGGTGGGTACCGAGCTCACCCGCCGAATGAGACAGGTTATTGAAATCGTCGGTTTCGAACCCGACACCAACGAGCTCATCTCCAACACCGTGTACGAATGGGATCAGGCCACTGACCGTTTCATTTACAAGGGGCATAGTTTCCTGTTCGATAAGATAATGGAGATGAGGGGTCTGACCTACGAGGAGATGATGATCGAGTTCGAGCGCAGGGTGGACATCATCAGATTTATGGTATATCGAGACGTGATCGACCATCGCCGCATCTGGGAGATCACAAACCAATATAGCAGAGACCCCGAGAAGATTACCGAATGGGTCCGCAAGGAGTTGCGAGAGGGGGGGTTTGAAGTTGGCTCCTGAGGTCTCCGATGTATTTTCCAAGCTCGATCCCAGTAAGAAGAGCTACCTGAGCACGAAGCATATCGATGAGCAGGCCGAGAGGAAAGCCCCTCGGATGATCAAGCTGCCCAAGGGCACCCTTCCTAAATTTATTGAGCTCACTAAATATCAGATGTTCTGCTGGAAGGTCATGGGCGATGCCGTCCTGCGCTGGGCCAGGCCCAATCCGCGTCTTGAGCTTCAGCTCCAGCAGGCCCAGCTCCGCATGAGGGTGGAAGAATACACTGCCTACGTATGGATGAG
>JAAYQQ010000148.1 GCA_012519255.1 Methanobacteriota archaeon
CGCAACCTGGTTGTCGAAGACGAGGAGGCGGAAACGGTCAGATACATCTACCGTGCGTATATTTGCGGGCATTCCCTCGAAGAGATCGCCCGGCAACTGAATGATCGAGGAATTCCCACGAAGCATAGAAGGGTCTGGCGAAAGCAAACAGTGAGTAAGATTCTCCGCAATCCCCTCTATTCTGGATATATTGTCTGGGACGATATCATCTTCTGCATTGGCCATACTCCGCTGGTGAGCCCAGAGAAGTTCAATATTGTCCAGGACCTCATGGAAAGTCGTCGTCGCAACCAGGTGTACTCGGCACCGCATCGGCGAGTGGGGGTGAGCCATGGTTAAGGTGGCCATCTACACCAGAGTCTCCACCGACGATCAGGCCGAAGAAGGATATTCACTGGATGCTCAGAAAGAACGACTGGAGGCCTATTGTGAGGCTCAAGGCTGGGATGTTGTGAGAATCTATGTTGATGATGGGTATTCAGGGAGGACCTGTAAACGGCCGGCCTATCAGCGCATGATGCAGGAGCGAGATGAATGGGATGTGATCCTGGTCCTCAAGATGGATCGTATACACCGCAACTCCAAGAATTTCATGATGATGATGGAAGATCTGGAGAAGTGGGGGAAGAAGTTTACATCCATGCAGGAGGAGCTGGACACATCTTCTGCCATGGGGCGCTTTGTGGTTGATATCATCCAGCGTATTGCCCAGCTGGAGAGTGAGCAGATCGGTGAGCGGACCTATAGCGGAATGGCCCAGAAGGCCCAGTCTGGAGGATTATTGGGATTCTACCCTCCTTTCGGCTATCGAGTGAAGGATAATGACCAGGTCATTGTGGAGAACGAAGCTGAGGTGGTTAGAGAGATATTCCAGAGATACTGCGCAGGGGAGAGCATGGCAGAACTGGCCGAAGCACTAAACCGGCGTGGGCTTAAAACCCGTCGAAATAGGCCCTGGACGCTATACTCTGTTCGTTACATTCTTCACAACCCAGCCTATGCCGGTTTCCGTCGCTGGGACGGATTTCTAGTCAAGAGCGATCACCCTTCCATCATCGATGTTGCACTCTTCAATGAGGCTCAGGAGACGGCGGCGCAACGGACCCGGGACCCCCAGCTCCGAACCGCCAGGAAACTGCCCCTCTGACCCTCTATCTTTTTGAGCTTGAGCAATATAATATATTCTCATATGCCCGAACGATGGGTTCTTCCCGATAAGGCCAGCGCCCTGAGCTGGTGTGAACAAAGGAACGAGCAGGGAATTAGATGCATCCTGGATATCCTGGGCCGGTACTATCGCGAGGAGGCAATGGCCAGGGCAATATTCTATGATTATCTTGCCTTGATCAGAGATATCGCTGACCGGCGCCTTAATGCGTCTATCTCTGTAAAGCCATCAACGCTGGGCGGGACCGCGAACCGTGAACTCGCTTTGAATCTGGCAAGGGAGCTGTGCGCAGAATCAGCTCGACTAGGGGTCCCTTTTGAACTAGATATGGAAGGGCGGCGAATGGTTGACCTAACCCTGGCGATGGCCGAGGATTGCGCCCGATCTGGTCTGCCCGTGACCGTCGCGCTGCAAGCATATCTGCG
>JAAYQQ010000060.1 GCA_012519255.1 Methanobacteriota archaeon
GCTGCTAGGCATGCTGGTGATGGCCACCCTGGTCATCCCGGCACCGGCGGCTGCACAAGATGGAACAGATTTCTTGATCGAGATCAGCGGTCCGCAGACACTGATCACTGAGGAGAAGGCAAAGTATGTTGTGAATGTGGATGGCGGGCCGAGTGGTGACATCAAGTATGAAGTCACTGCCTCCAGCGGGGGCAGTGTCAGTCCCTCAAGCGGCAAAACCAGCGCCAATAACTTTACCGTCACGGTGACCGCACCTGCCGACACGGGGAAGTTCATTGTCACATTCATCATCTCATCAGAAGATGGTCTGGTCAAAAAAACCGCCCAACAGACTATAGAGGTCACCCCTCCAGTAGTGATCTCGGCAGAAGTGTTCAATAGCGGAAACGTCGCCGCCAAAGACGTGCCGGTGGAATTCTATGCTGATGGGAAGCTACTTAACACTACTGCCGTAACCATCCCTGCCAATAGCACTTATACACTCAGGTATAACTGGTCGGTGGAAAACCTATCTCCTGGCAAGCATACCGTGAAGATAGTCATTGACCCCGATGACCAATTCAGCCAGTTCTTACACTTTGCCAACAATACCAAGGAATTCGAGAGCGCCTTCTATGTGGGTGATGGCGGTTGGGGAATTACCAATATTATCTTGGGCGTAGTGGTCGCCCTGCTTGCGATATTGGTGACCTATACATACGTGAGCAGGGGCAAGAAAAAGAAAAAGAAAAAGCGACCTAAGGCCTGAAACCTCTTCGACCTTTCATTCTATTATGTTGATTTATTTTTTGCATATCAACAAATAGGGTGAGTTGAATAACTCGCAACGATAGCCATGGCGGACAATGTTATCATCATCACTCAGGATGAATTGGACGAGGTAAGGAGCAACAATCCAAAACTGGTCGTGGATTGCTGGGCAGACTGGTGCGGGCCCTGCCGCCTGCTCACACCGATCCTTGAGAAGTTGGCCCAGGACTATGCCGGTAGGATAACTTTCGCCAAGATGAACGTTGACGAGAATCAGGAGGCGGCGCAACGTTTCAGGATCATGGCTATCCCTACCATCTTGGTTTTTAAGGATGGCAAGGTGGTAGATCAGCTGATTGGACTAATGCCTAGAGAGGACATCGAGGAAGTGCTGCGCAAGCACTTCTGAACTAGTACCTCTTGGACATCTCCTCTAGTTTGGCCTGCAATCGAGCGGAGTTAAGCGCCACTGCAACCTCTCCGCGGGTCTTCTCCAACAGGGAACGAGCCACATCTTGTTTTCTGCGAATGGAAATGATGGCGTCAGGGTAGTCGAAGCGCATAAGCACCAGAAAGAGTTCTTCCATCAAGTCTAGATATTTACTGGCTTCATGGGGATCCCCCTCTCGAAGACGCTCCAATGCGAAGCGGCGAAGCTCACCGATAGAGTCTGCCAGGCCCAATAGATAGGCCGTGCTGGTCAGCCCCATCTCATCAGGGTCAGGCAGGTTCTCGCCATATACGAGGGCACGTAGTATGGCCGCTTCAGCCAGTTCCTGCAATGCTCCCTCGACCAGCCCGGACTCCCACATCGCTGGATGGTCCTCCAACAAGCTGCGTAGGCGGTGCGCCTCATCCAACGCCTCGTGCATCGTGGCTTTTACATCCTCTCCCTTGTGAATGGAATGGACGATGCTGCCGGAGAGCCTGTTGATGGCCCTTGCCGACTTGATAGCGACCTCGCGGACCTGATCCCTCTCATCCAGTCTGGATTCTATGCGATCAGCGATGTCTTGGAGATTGTTCATGCTCGAAATGAAGGAAAGGTAGGTATTTCACGCTTTCCTAATACTTGCCATATGCTCGACCCGTCGGCTCACCAAATCCGCCTTGCCGATGTCATGGCGGACGTAGATAGCCTCGCCCCGAACATGGCGGAGAGCACGCTCACATGCCTTCTCTGCCGCTTCGATAGTATCATCAATACCCACTATGCCCATTGATCTGGACGTGGTGGTAAGGATTCTACCATCCTCTGCGCTGACCATGGCATAGTAAGCTCGCGCTCCCTCCTCGGCGATGGCCATCTCATCAACCTCTATAGGCTTCCCGGCCTGGGGCGCGGTACCATAGCCCGTTGGGACGACGTACTTGCATACTGTGGCCTTATTGGCAAAAGATACGTTGGTGGATGACAGGGCGCCATCCACGATGCCTTGACAGATATCTAGGAATGATGAGCTCAGTATGGAAAGGACATTCATGGCCTCCGGATCGCCGAAACGAGCGTTGAACTCGATCACCTTGGGGCCATCGCGGGTGAGCATGAATTGACCATATAGCACGCCTCGGTAAGGGTGCCCTTCCTCGGCCATTGCGGCAACGGTGCGCTGGATGACATCTAGCGCGGCCTGGAAATCCTCTTCCCGCACAAAGGGCAGTAGGTGATTCTCCGCCGAATACGACCCCATCCCTCCAGTATTGGGACCAACATCCCCTTCATAGGCGCGCTTGTGGTCCTGCACAAGGGGCATGGGGACAACGGTGTGCCCGTCACAGAATACCTGCAGCGTGAACTCCTCTCCCACTGCCCGCTCCTCCAGGACGACGCTCCCTCCTCCGATATCTCGTCTGAAGATCTCCTCTAGATATTCGTAGACGTCCTGGAGATTCTGGAGATGCTCTCCCTGTATCTTGACACCCTTGCCTCCAGTGAGGCCAACCGGTTTGATGGCCAGCTCGGTGTCTGATTCCCTTACGTAGCGTTTCGCCTCCTCCAGGTCGTCAAAGGAGGCGAATCGTAGATTTCCAGGAACAGAGTGGCGTTGCATGATCTCGCGGGCGAAGCTCTTGGAAGTCTCCAGTCTTGCCGCCGCCTTGGTTGGCCCAACGCAACCGATGCCCTCTTTCTCCAGCGCATCAACCAGGCCGGCCTCTAGGGGGGCTTCCGGACCCATAACCGCGATCTCCACGGCCTTGGCCCTGGCAAACTCCACCACCTTGTCCACATCGGTTTCCTGAACTAAGCGAACTTCTTGAGATAGCCGAGCGATACCGGGGTTGTTGTTCTTCATGGCCGAGAACACTTCAGCACCGCTACGATGCAGCGCGGCGGCAAGGGCATGTTCCCTTCCGCCACCTCCTACGACGAGCACCTTCATCCTAGCACCGTCCTATGGAAATGATAGGTGGTAAAAAAAGCTAGGCGTGTATATTGAGTGCTTTTAGCAGTTCATCGAGTCCCTCTCCAGTCTTGGCGCTGGTGCGGTACAGCTTCGCACCCTTCTTGAACCTGGCATAATCTCGGTCGAGAAGGGAGACATCGCTATCTACGTAGGGGAGCAGGTCGACCTTATTGAGCACGGCGACATCCGATTCCAGGAATATGAGGGGCTGTTTCCTGATCATGTCATCCCCCTCGGTCACGGAAATGACGACCATGCGCTGGTCGGTACCCAGTGGAAAGTCAGCTGGGCATACCAAATTGCCCACATTCTCCACGAATAGGAAGTCCAGGGAGTCTAGGTCTAACTGGTCCAGGGCGTGGTCGACGAGGTGGGCGTCAAGATGGCATTCCTTTCCCGTATTAACATTGATAGCCTGGATATCCGCGGCGCGAAAGCGATCAAAATCATCCTGCCCGGTGACGTCGCCGACCAGCACCGCCGTCCTGATACCGCGCTTTTGCATTTCCACGGCCATGGTCTGGATCAGGCGAGTCTTTCCCGCGCCGATGGACCCCATGACGTCCAGCGACCGGATACCGTGGGAACGGAGGCGCTTATGATTGTCCTGGCCTAGCTTGCGATTCTCTGCCAGGATGTCTGCCTCGATAGTGATATTGGAAACCTTGTGCACGCCATGGGCTAGGGCGAGGGGACTAATAATCGTTGTTACGAAACATTCCGTAACATATGCTAAATGATCCTTGGGACCCAATGTGCCAGGATGTCTGCCAGCGGGCACATAATAGTTCGAATAAGTATCAGCGCCTTCGCGTGGATCATTAACGATAACATAATATTCTCCTATCGATATTCAATGGATGCTGATGTAAGAGGTATGGAACACATGGTGAACAATGCCTGACCGGAACCACATGCGATTCACCACGCCCAGATCATTTATTCGTCATTGTGGTTGGGATGTTGTTCACTCTTTCGTCAGCATGCCCTTACTCTATCCAGGGATATGTCGTTCGGCCCAAGGTAGTCCTCTCAAGACATATTGCATATGCAGGGCGAAGAAACGGTCCTTGAGAAGATCAGTTTATGACCAACACGATCTTGCCGTCTTATCTGCCCATTATCAATCCCTATAAAGCCTGCACCGCACACCATTAATTAAGGATAAACCGTATTTCGCGCTCGATCAGTCCATGAGCTACTCATCCAATCTCCTTGAGATGTTACAGCGCCTCGGTGCTGCCGAGGGCGATCATATTGAAGTCAGGAGCGAGGGCCGCGATTACGCTGGCATCCTCATGCCCCACCATCAGTTCAGCCATCCCGATGTTTTGATTATCAAACTGGATAGTGGTTATAACATCGGCATACGCATGGGTCCGTCCTCCGAGATAACGGCAGTGCAGAAGGCTGATGTCAGGGAAAGAGGCCCACGAGCCTCATCTGAGAACAAGGGCCTCCCCCTCGTCGCTGTGCTGGGCACCGGCGGTACAATCGCTTCGTACGTAGACTATCGCACTGGGGCGGTACACCCCGCCCTCTACGCCGATAGCCTGATGGCGGCAGTGCCGGAAATCGCGGACATCTGCGACGTACAGGCAGACGTTCTCTTCTCCAAATTCTCTGAAGACATGACGGTGGAGGATTGGCAGAATATAGCCGGCGAGGTCGCCGATCGACTGAACTCTGGCGTGGAGGGGGTCATCGTCCCTCACGGTACTGACACCATGGGGTATACTTCCGCCGCCATCTCCTTCATGCTCGGCGACATCCCCAGGCCAGTTGTGATCACAGGAGCGCAGCGCTCCTCGGATAGGCCATCCTCCGATGCCTACACCAATCTGATCAGCGCCGCCCGTTTTATCGTCAACTCGGATGCAGCCGAGGTGGTTGTGCTAATGCATGACTCCTCTTCCGATACCTCTGCGGCGGTCCACCGCGCCACCAAGGTCCGCAAGATGCATGCCTCCCGTCGGGATGCATTCCACAGCATAAACGCCCCTCTGGTGGCCAGGGTGGACTTCGAGGGGGAGATCGAACACCTTTCCCCATGCCGTAAGCGGTCTGATGTCAAGGTCGTGCCCAGGCTAGAAATGGAGAAGAACGTGTCGCTATTGCAGTACTATCCAGGCATGAGCCATTCCATGTTTGAGAAGGTCCTGTCGGAAAACAGGGGCGTAGTGATCGCCGGCACCGGTCTTGGACACACATCTTCCGAGTTGTTCGGCGCGATTAGGCGCGCTGTAGCATCTGGCACCTTTGTAGTCATGACCTCGCAATGCCTCTATGGAGGGGTCAATCTCAATGTCTATGCCACTGGGAGGGATCTACTCTCCGCTGGCGTGATATCGGGCGAGGACATGCTCCCCGAGACTGCCTATGTCAAGCTGATGTGGGTCTTGGGACAGACGGACGATGATGAAGAGGTCCGGAGGCTGATGACATCCAATCTCAGGGGCGAGATAACCACCAGGAGGGAGATGCAATGAGCCAAGAGGTCAAAGTGGGACTCGAGATACATCAGCAGCTCGACACAAGGAAACTCTTCTGCGACTGCCCCTCCACCCTGGTGGAGGATGAGGGGGCGACCTTCCTGCGCCGCCTCCGTCCCACCCAGTCAGAGCTGGGAGAGATCGACCGGGCTGCCCTGGCACAGGCGGAGAGAGGTTTACGCTTCCGGTACCAGTCGCCCGCCTCGGCCAGTTGTTTGGTCGATGCCGATGAGGAGCCCCCTCATCGTGCCAACCCTGAAGCTATTGAGGTAATCCTCACCGTGGCCGCGTTGTTGGATGCCAAACCGATAGATGAGGTCCATTTCATGCGTAAGCTGGTTATCGACGGCTCCAACACTACAGGGTTCCAGCGCACCGCCATGGTCGCGTTGGACGGCTCCCTGGAGGTGAATGGTCGTCGTATATCCATTCCCACTTTCTGTCTAGAGGAGGACGCCGCCCGCAAGGTTGAGACAAATGGCTCAGAGATCACATATCGGTTAGATCGACTGGGCATACCTCTCATAGAGATTGCCACTGGTCCAGATATGCGCAGCCCGGAGGAGGTCAAGGAGGTGGCGCAGCGTCTTGGCTCCATCATGAGGGCCACCCGCAAGGTCAAGCGTGGTATCGGCACCATACGGGAGGATGTTAACATCTCCATCCCTGGAGGGGCAAGGGTTGAGATCAAGGGGGTGCAGGAGCTGCGTCTTCTTCCCACTTATGTGGAGAAAGAGATGGAGCGTCAGAAATCCCTTCTTGCGATCCGAGATATACTCCTGAGCAGGGGCGTCCATCCCGCCGAAGAGAGAATTGAAGACCTCACCGAATTATTCTCGACCTGCCCATCCAAGATCATGGCCAAGGCGATCAAGAAGGGGGGCCGTGTATTTGGGGTGAGGCTCCCCGGGTTTGCAGGGGTTCTGCGATCGGCCGACGCCAGGCTTCGACTGGGGGCCGAGATGGCCCAGCGAGCCAGGGCGAGGGGCGTGGCTGGAATATTCCACTCCGACGAACTACCTGCCTATGGTATCGACCAGGAATATGTGGACAAGGTTCGTGAGTTGTTCGCTCTTGGTATCAATGACGCATTTGTGCTTTGTGCCGACGAGGAAACCATGGCCCGCGCCGGTCTTGCCGCCGCCATTGAACGGGCCAATGAGGCTCTGAAGGGAGTGCCGGAGGAGACCAGGGATCCCCAGCCCGATGGCTCTTCCACCTACTCACGTCCGCTCCCCGGGGCGGCGAGGATGTATCCAGAGACGGATGTCCCTCCCATAATGATCTCTCCGGAGTACATGGACACCATATGCTCGAATCTTCCAGAGCTTCCCGAGGTCCGCATCGAGCGCATCGCCACTACCTATGGCATCCATGAGCAACAGGCCCGTCAACTGGTAAGGGAGGGCTGGGATGATCTCTTTGAGGAGGTCGCCAATGACAGCGAGCTCGCCGCATTGGCCGCCAGGACATTGACCTCCACGCTTGCTGAATTGGAGAGAGAGGTGGATCTTTCGACACTTGATGAATCATCTCTGAAGGAAGCATTCGCAGGCGTCACCGAAGGCACATTCGCCAAGGAGGCAGTCCCTGACATACTTAGAGAGATGGCCAGGGGCAAGGATCTGACCGAGGCCGTCGAGGCGCTAGGGCTATCGGCGGTAAGCGTGGACGAGGCCCGCGCCATCGTGGCCAAGATAGTCCTCGAACGCGAGACATTCGTTAGGGAAAGGGGACCGGCCGCGGTTGGTCCTCTCATGGGAGCAGTCATGGCCGAATTGCGCGGCCGCCTTGATGGAAAGGCCGCCAGCGAACTACTCCGCAAGGAGATCCAGAAGCTCCTGTCCTGATAAGGGGGAGCCACCTCTCCTTTCTTCGGCCGACTGGCTGCCGGTCCGCTCTTACCAGAGGCAATATTATTGAGGGTCCCGCTTCAATTATATTTATGGACTTCCGCCATCGGCTCGGAGGCCTTCAAGGGAGGTGAAGCAATGACAAGGGACGTGGCGACGCCTACATACGGCATCAGGGCAGTCTATTCGACATGGCCATTCTGGCTGTCCCTGATCGGAGGGGTTCTGATAATAATCGAGGGAGTGGTCCTCGCCGTTGTTGGGCCAATACTTCTCAGTGGAGCCGCTGACCTGGGAATGGGCATGTTGGCCTTTGGGATAGTGGTATTCATTTTGGGAGCCATCATTGTCTGGGGAGCGTACAGCCTGCGAACGATTCCCATCCGGCATGTCATCTATGGCGCCATAATCGTGATAGCATCTATACTGGCTCTGGTGATCGCGGGAGGAGGATTCGTCATCGGCTCCATCTTTGGAATAGTAGGAGGGGCCTGGGCGATAATGAAGGGTTGACCACAAAGCCATCGGCGATGTATGCACTATTTGGTCTGCTCTGCGCCCTTTTCCTTATATTGGATGGGCGTGAGCTCCTCCACCCACAGCTCTTCAAAGAAGAGTCTGCGTCCGCCTAGCCGGGATCGCTGGAATGGGGAGAGAGCGCTCTCCAGTGCAGTCTTCTCCATCTCTGTGGACAGCAGGAGCACGATCTTGCCCCCGGGGCGCAGATAATGTGGGGCATCCTTTAGGAAAGCAGCGGTGATGGCAACTCCATCCGGGCCGCCTGCCCAGGCGAGACTCATGAGATCATCCCTCTTTCCGGGGCAATATGGTGGGTTGAACACTATGGTGTCGAATCTCTCGGTGATCTTCGCAAAGAGATTACTTTCAATGACCTCGCCTGGAAGGCCGTTGCGCCGGAGGTTGGCCAGGGTGCATTTTACCGCCTTGGGATTTATGTCGGCGGCGGTCACCCTGGCACTGGCGGCGGCAAGATGACAGGTAATGAGGCCGGTTCCTGGCCCCATCTCCAGAACGCGCGCCCCCCTTCCAACATTCAATAGGTCGAGCAGGAGAAAAGTATCTTCAGAAGGGGGATAGACCTCCTCACACTCGATGATATTAATCTCTCTTTGATATTGCATGCATCTATCTCCGATACCCGCAATCGGTATAATGGAAAGGTGCTAGGCGCGCCCCCAATCGAAACCGACTTATCCCTTCTATATGATGCGCATCGGTCATGGAGCTCGCTTCTCTATTGGTATTGGCCATAATCATTGTCACCTTATACATCGGTTCCCGGAAGCGGTTCGAGCTGACGCCCGTGCTCATGCTCAGCAACCTAATAATCTTCTTCATAGAGATACTGACTGCTCCTGGGATGTCCTACATCATCTACTCGCCAGTGGTGCAGGATCTGGCTTTTCAACCCATTGATCTAACCAATGGGAAATTCTACACGCTTTTCACTTCGATGTTCCTGCATGGCGATTTTGTAGCCCATCTGCTAGGCAACATGCTCTTCCTATTCCTGCTGGGGAGCCCCCTTGAACAACGCATAGGCAAAGGCCGTTTCGCCGCCGTATATTTCATTGCTGGCCTGGCTGGCACGCTGGTTATGGGGTTTATTGAGGTGGACAATCCTTTCATACTGGTGCTCGGCGCCTCTGGAGCCATCTCGGGAGCCATGGGGGCCCTCATGATACTCTATCCACGTGACCAGATACCGATGATGGTGGGGCCTCTATTGCTGCCTCGCGTGCCGGTTTGGCTTGCCGCATTGAGCTGGTTCCTTTTGTCAGTGTTCCAATTCGCCGTTCTCTCCAAGAGCGGTGTGGCCTGGGAAGCTCATCTGTCGGGTTTCATTGCCGGCGCAGTGGTTGCCAGAGTGCTTGGCCGCAAGGAGGTGGCTCGACAAGAGGCCGCGTCCAAGCCCTCTGACCTCTCTGCTCTGGAACCTCTAGCCACCACGCCATCGCTACGCAATGCCCTGGACATGATCCAGAAGGAGGAGAACAGTGACATCCGCAGGGCCTGGCTAGAATACTTCGCCGAGCATGCTCAATGCCCTCAATGCTCTGGCAGAATGCGGTACCAGAACAACAAGTTAATATGCCCCTGTGGGCAGGAGTTCAATGTCAGATGATCTCCGTTCAAGTTGTATGCCCCGGCCTCCTGTGCAGAGATAAGGGAATGATAAGAGAAGCACACTCTACCGCTACCCTGATCCTTACTCCTGAAGCAAACATTCTGGTAGACACTACCAGCCGGGAATGGCGAAATCGGCTGCTCAGCGGACTGGATGGTGTTGGTCTATCACCTTCTCAGATAGACATTGTCATTCTCACCCACCTGCATCATGACCATGTCGGCAACGTTGACCTGTTCCCCCGCGCTCGCAAGCTGGCACACCAGGAAGAGAGCCCTGGGGCGGGCCTTGAGAAGATCAGCGATGACTATGAGGTGGTTCCAGGAGTGTCATTGCTACACACTCCTGGCCACACCAGGGGCAGCATGAGCGTGGTTGCTCGGACGGCGGATGGGGTGTACGTCATGGCGGGCGACGCCATTCCCACGCGGGACAATCACGACCGCTGGCTCCCCCCAGGCCTCAATTATGATCCAACGATAGCATTGGCCAGTATGGAGCGCATCGTGAGGATGGCCGATCTCATCGTGCCCGGACACGGCATAGCATTCCCCTCCCGTTCCAAGCGATAAGTATATTTTTCGGTAAAGTGCATGGATTGGCTGGATCTATATGTCTGTGCCAAACGCTATCTACCTGGATTGCCCGAGCTGCGAAGAGCAAGCCGTGCATGAGGTCCTCAAGGGCAAGCTGGGGAAGAAACAGGAGACCATGGAGGCGACCGTCAAGTGCCAGGAGTGCGGTCATATCTATACTACTGTGGTGAGGGAGCCTGAATCGATCAAACTCCCCATAATAGTCTCCGATCTTGGGAACTCCATGAAGACGGAGATAGAATTGGTGTCAGGTGACACCGTCTCGGTCAACGACGAAATGTTCCTGGATGAAACCCACATCCTCATAACGGCCATTGAGTGCAATGGTCGAAGAGTGGAGCACTGCGCTGTAGAGGATGTGGATACTCTATGGGCCAAGAAGTTTGACAGAGTCATAGTTAAAATATCCATAAACAAGCACACCACGACAATCCCCGCTCAGGTGGAGGCCCTTCCCGATGAGGAGTTCTTCGTGGGAGATCTCATGACCGTGGGAAAAGAGAACGTGGCAATTCATAATATCAAGTCTAAAAGGGGCATCGTCCGAAGGGGCGGAGTCCCTGCTCGTGATATCGTGCGGATCTATGCCAAGTCCGTCCGCACTGTCTGGTCATGAGTCCATGTATGAGGAGGAGCGACGTCAACTAGTCCATAGATTGAAACGCTTTGGGTACGTGAAAAGCGAGAAAATACTCCAGGCCATGGAGAAGGTGCCGCGCCATGAGTTTCTCCCCCTGGAGGCCCGCAGCCACGCCTACGTCGATTCGCCAATCCCTATCGGACTGGGACAAACCATCTCTGCGCCCCATATGATCGGAATCATGCTGGAAGCGCTGGACCCGCAGCCCGGGAACAAGGTGCTGGAAATAGGGGCAGGGTCAGGCTACCATGCCGCCCTGATGGGAGAGTTGGTACGTCCCAATGGGAAGGTATATACCGTGGAGCGCCTGGAGGCGCTGGGTCTGCAGGCTCGAGAAACGATCAATAGGCTTGGGTTCGGGGACGTTGTAGAGGTGTCCATCGCCGATGGCTCTGCTGGCCTGGCAGAGCATGCTCCTTATGATCGCATCACCGTTGCCGCCGCTGCCCCAGCCGTCCCGAGGCCTCTGGAGGAGCAGCTTGCCGACAATGGTCGCCTTCTCGTGCCGGTAGGAGATCGAGGATATCAAGACCTAATACTGGTGGTTCGACGAGGCGACCATCTGGAGCGCAGTGAGCTGGGAGGGGTGGTATTTGTCCCGCTCATAGGCCAACATGGTTACGACAATTCGCCTCTTCCATAATTGGCCCCAATACCTCGCGCAGGTCGTGGGCATGCATGACAACGTCAGCATTCTTCTGCACGTGATCATCGATGGGGTTGAAGGCGATAGATAGGCCAGATGCGGAGAACATGGATACGTCCACAAAGCTGTTCCCTATGGCCACGGTCCTGGTTTCCTCGACGCCGTAAATGTCCTGGAAATAACGGAGGGCCTTTCCCTTGTTGGTAAGGTCAACTCTTAACACTCCCTCTCCGGTGAGCATACCTTTGGGATCGCACTCCAATCCATTGGCCAGATAACCATCGAAACCATGATTCTTTGCTATCCGTCTCGCAGTCATGTCCAGACCCCCACTGACGATGACTGCCTTGGCCCCATGGCGGTGCAGCTCCTTCACGGTCTCACTGATCCCGTTGATAATTGGTACTGGTTCAAGTATGCGTTCGATGTCACTTCTGTGAATGTCTGCTTTAATCTTTATCCATTTGCCAATATCTCGCCGCATGAACTCTCGGTCGTCGATGCGCCCCTCGATATAATCGATAAGGGTGGCCTCATTATCGATCTTGAAATGGTCATGGACCCAGGTCCAGGAAGACGTGTAGTCAACCAGCACCCCATCCATGTCGAAGGCGATGAGACCCCATTGAGGTTCCATATTGAGATAGAATTCAAACCTCATTGATTTAGCTTTTGGAGCTGGCTTCGTTGATAGAGATGATATATGGTCCAGGCATCAAGCTGGCCTTGACTGTAGGTATCATGGATTGGGGGAGTATCTGGCCGACAATGGTGAGGACATTATCAATAGCGTAGGGCCTCATCATCTCGCTCCCAGTACGTGAACGGTCATATCGTCCCATGAGATCTCCATGGGCACTCGGCCTATGTCCATCGCAGCGGTGGTCTCCGCGTAATAATAAACTGTACGATCATGGGTTACGTTGGCGCCGCCGTAGGGGCCACTGATGCCGGCGGCCATATGGCCGCCCATTGGCGTATCCAGCATGGCCAGCAGGACGGCCGGGCGATCGAGCGCATGCATGACACTGACGTATAGGATGGCCAGGTCCTCGCAGTCGCCGCCGCTATCCATCAGCGTCTCGATCGGGTACTTCGGGTACTCCTCGACGCCATGGTAATCGAGGTCCGCCCGGTAATCGAGGCTTCGCACGAACGACAGCGCCAGCGTGGCGGGGTCGCCGCTCAGGGCCTCGATGGACTCGGCGAGGGCGATCACGGCGAGGTCATCGGGAACCAGGTACAGCGCGTAGGAGTCCAGTGTAACCTTGCCGCGGGCGGTCTGTCTGGCACTATAATAGTCTCCGGTGGAGAGCTCCATCGATAGTTGATAATGCCGGCCTCCATGTGTCCAATTGTATTGCTTTGTGACGGTCTCGCCGATGGCGGGAGGCTCAGGCTCGCAGGCATCGAATGAGGGCGCGGGTGGAGGAACCAATAGGAGGCCCGCCAGGAAGATGGTGACGAGCGCCACGGTCAGGCAACCCCATTGTCGTCGGATGCCGTACCACAGCAATGCCCCCACGGTCATGGCAGTCAGTAGAGCAGCCAGTCCCATGCCCAACTGATGCAGCAGTTCTCCGATCATAACCATCCCATGATCGTCCCGGCGCTGGCGATGATTGCGATGGCCACCAAGGCACCGATGAGCGCCAGCCAGTGCCGTCGGCTCATTGCGCCCACCATGACGATGAGTCCGCCAGAGAGCAGGCCGATCAGTTGGATGAGCGCGATGACTATACCTTCATCGAGCACGTGGATGGGCGTCCACGGCTCTGGCCGCTCGATCGGGTCCCATTCTTCGATTGACATGATCTCCAGATCAATGGTGTCGACCGCCTCGCCTCGGTGGACAAGTTGGGCCACCTCCAGTTGATAATGGGGCTCCATGGCGATGATCTGTGCGTGGAAGCTGCTTGACCCCGACCACGTGGACAGGTCATTGGTCTCGCCCCATAGGGCGATGATGCCAGACTGGGTGGCCGTGTTGGTGCCCTTGCCTATGCGCCAATCATCCAACCAGACGTATGGCGTGAACACGACGGACTCATAGAGCAAAGTGCCGGAAGCGTCGTAGACGTTGCCCCTCAAGTACAGATCTATGCTATCGGGTGCCAATTTCCATCCTGTGGCCGTGAGGTTGCCACCTATCCTCTCATAGTAATCATGCACCTGGCGGAGATAGAGGGTCGTTAGGATGGCCATTTGTTCATCAGATATCTCCATGTCTGGGATGTCCGGCACAAGTGAGGATGGGGAGATGAGGATGTTGGACTCTTTAGCCCCCTCGTATATGCGCCACGCTGCCGATGCTGCGGCGCTGGCCTTGGTAAGCGATTGCTCCACTGAGCGAATCATGTCGTCATAGTGCTGGAGGACGGGCATGAGGCTGATGGGCCCGAATATCATGCCAGTGCCAGCGTCGACGGCCAGTGCCAGGTTGGAGCATGTATTGCCCCATAGCTGCACCGCTCCGCCATCGTAGGCGGCCAGGGATATCCCGTCGGGCGATGATATAACTGCCCCAGAGTGCAGGACGCAGGCATCTGCTGCCAGGGCTGGGAGGATGCCGCCAGCGTAGCTACCGGCGGATAGCTGATAGACGCCCGGGACGATGCCAGCCAACTCGTTGTGGCCTTGCTTTAGCGAGTATTCGGCGCCATCCATCGCGGTGGCGGTACCGGTGCTGAATGCCCAGAGGCCATCTCCGGTGAGGTAGACCTTATTAACGTCCGCCGTCGCGGTGATGCATGGGCGGATGCTGAGACCCAGAGCAGAGTCGTAAGCATGGGAGGTGCGCCCATACTGCAACTGGAATGCCATGGAGTCATAACCCTCGGTGTTCTGCCAGGCAGTCAAGCGCTCGTTGAGCAGTTCGTAAGTTGCGTCTGGTCCGTCGTTGATATTTCGCATCAGTTGAGCCATATTGTAGTACAGCCCGGCGCGCTCGGTAATGGCCTGAGCGGAGTACGGTTGACCGGTCGGCCATCGCTCCGCCGCTGCCACCTCGGCCTGACGCATCCAGTAGGCGTTGGTAAACCTCCAGCTGTCGCTGTAGCCGTCGATGCTATGAGCAATGAGCTCACTATTGAGACTGAGAATCGTGTGTACGAGTTCGGCTTCGTGCTCGCGGCCTACACTGTCTCCAGCGCCTGGCTTTGACTTGTCGTCGAGGTACTCACTAAGATGCCAGCCAGCGGCCATGCCAGCGGCGAATGCTACGCCAATAACTACCGCGCTGGCGACGAAGCCCATCTCGGTTTCCTGCACTTCGGCGGGTACGGGCCGAGCGACCGCCGACGGCGCCATGGTGGCAATCAGCAGCAGACCAGCAATTACCATGACCAAGAAGGCATGAAATGCGCGTCTCAGGTGAACACCTCCGGATGAGCCATCAGCCAGATCATCAGTGATGCAATCGCCAGAATTATGGTTAGTATAAGCGCGTCGCGCCGCCTGGTGATTCCTGTAATGATCAGGGCGATGAGCGCAACGATGGATAGGAGGATGACGAGATGGCCCGTATAGTGTTCAACGACGTCCTCGCCATCGCCGCTCGCGTTGAGCTGCCAACCGGCAGTAAGGGTCAGATCGGTGGTGATCGGGGCGGAGAGATCGTATAACTCTCCGCCGACATACCAGCCGGTGAACTCATATCCATTTCTGACCGGCTCCCGAGGCGCAATGATGGTGGCGCCATGCTGAACGATCTGATGGCTCATGATGGTCCCGTCTACTCTGAATGATACGGTGTGGCCCGGGACCTCGCCGACGGTCTGGACAGTTACCACGGTTGACGAGCGGACAAAATTGGACCACTGGCCAGAGCGTACGGTAATTGTGTAATCGCCGGGTAAGGCATACTGGTGGCTCATCTCGCTATTGATGGTATTGTCGCCCCAGTCTACCTGGTGAATAGTGTACTCGGTCGGCAGGTCATCACTGATCATCAGCGCCACGGTGTTGTTGATGATGCTCATGCGAAAATGCTCGCGCCATTCTGCCGTTAACGTTAGATCAGAGGATACTGAGGAGCCCCAATTGTAGGTGTTGCCGCGTTCATCTGTCCAGCGATGGACAACATATCGATCTCGGGTCAGATCTGGCTCATAGATCGCGGTGCCAGATAGGACAGTGATGGCGCCATCCCGCATGGGAATCGTTCCCGCGGAGGTCGAGACCTCGGCTGGCATTGGGTCGGAGATCAGACTTATGGTATGGGGCAGTTGCTGGACGTTGATCGTCCACTCGGCGCCATATACCACATTCTGACCTACGAAGAATGGGATAATGATCGGATAGGCGCCAGGCTCTGCAGGGGTGCCAGAGACCAGTATCTTTCCGTCGCCCTGACTGATCGTCAGCCAGGATGGGAAATCTTTCCCTGGTACGACAAAGCGACCAGAGTCGCAATTGGCCCATGCCATGATATCGTCGCCTAGGCCATCGTACGCTCTCTCCAGGCGTGACGGTAGATAGTCTACCAGATCGATGCTGTATTCCTGGCCGACCCGTGCAGACGTAGGTATCCATGGGGTGCTGGCCCCTGGCGCGCCACTGGCCTGGGTCAGCGCTGCAAATGGGGCAGCCAGGAGGATGATGAGGGCGGCGAACGCCCCTGCCATCATTAAAGGAGTTCTCCATCCCCTCATATAATTCCCAGGTGTGCCAGGGCAGCGATGAGCAAGGCGGCTATGCCGACAATGGCAATCAATGGATGGCGTACTCGGGCAAGATATGCGACCACAAGGATGCCGCCGATAATTGCCAATACGGCAGTGCCATACCGCTCAATGAAGGTCCCATCTTCTACAATGGCGTTGGAATCATCAGCGATGTTGGGGTCATCCACACTGCCATCGTCGTTGGGAGGGTTGGCTGGATCATCAACAGTCTCACCCACATTCACCGCAGTGACGGAGGATACAGAGTGATCCAGGTTGTCAGTCACGGTCACGCGGATGGTATATGTTCCGTCAGCCACGTACTTATGGCTCACTGAGGTCACACCGCAATATTCTACCCCATCGCCCATCTCCCAGACGATGCTGGAGTAGCTGTTAGCCACCACGCTGGCGGTGACCGTGCGCCCATCCACGGTAGAGATAATGTTGGACACCGATGGTTCGGTGACAAATACTAGCCTGTCCCAGACCTTGATGGTAAGTGTCTGGGTAGCGGTCTGGAGAGAGCCGCCGGCATCACTGGATGCCCTGAGCGTCACCGTAGTTTCCGGTATCGGAGCAGAGCAGGGTACTGTCAGGACGCCGCCAGATAGGGTCATGCCGCCGACGAGTCCGGTAGCGGTAAGCTCGGCACCTTCTGGCACTATAACAGGCGTATAGGTCCAGTCGTGGTTACCCTCGACCAACCAGACGGTGGTACCGGTACCCTCGTGGTTGGTTGGTGTGCTGTCAATTCCCACATTAACATAGGTGGTGATGGTAGCTGTCATGGTCTTGGATTGAGAGATACCACCGGCGGAGGCAGTGGCGGTAATGGTCACGGAGGTAGCCCCCTCGACGTTGGCGGCCGTGCTACGCGCCAGGATCCAGGAGCTCTCAGAGTTCTTGGTGAGCGTATAGCCGGCCGTGGTCGCCTCGGCATTGAGCGCCAGCGTGACCTCGCTGGTGGCGTCGGGATCGACGTCGGAGACGCTGATTCCAGTGGAGTAGGATTTACCGGCCCACGAGCTCGGAGGGATGGATCCAGAGAGAGTCAGAGGGTTGTATACGCGGAACTCAATGGTTTGATACGCGTAGCGGACCGGACCGCCGTCATTACTGGTGGCCCTGATTATCACGGTCTGTTTACCGGTCTTGGCAGTGCCGCTGATGATGTCACCTGATAGTGTTAGACCTACCGTGGCCAGATCGCCAGAGGAGACAGAGAATGTAGACGGTACGTTCGTCTCCATCTGATAATTGAATGTGTCACCAGCCAGCATGTTAATTATAATGGGCTCTGGCTGGTAGACGTTGATGGCCCACTGGCATGAGCCTGCGTTTGAACCATGAACAATAAACATGGCAGTGACAGTGTAAGAGCCGGTCTCGGTAGGCGTCCCAGAGACTGTTACTTTACCCCCGCCTTGAGTCACGGTCAGCCATGAAGGAGCGTTGTAAAGATTGACCTCTGCGCAAGATGGCGGATTGTTTGCCCCATCACGCCCCCATCCAGCATAATCCGCGCCCATGTATTCTAAAAGTTCAACACAGTAGAGCTGTCCTACCTGGGTATTGGTCTGTATGCCTGATGGATCTACCACATCAGCACCCATTACGATGCCGACTGGCGCCAGTGTCGCAAATGGGGCAGCCAGGAGAATGATTGTCGCAAAGAGAGTTATGGTAGCAGTAGAGTATTTCATGGCGCGTTGAACGCGCTAACTTCCTATCAGAATAATTTTTCCAAAGAAATGATAAAGTTTTTAATGTCGCAGGTAACGAGACATGAAGGTTTTGAGAATCCATGGCGCGTAAATCCTAATCATGCATACAACACGGATGGCGTTAGCGACAATATCGGATTTGGGTCGGCCAGTAATGAGATTTAGTTGATCAATAAGATTCACAACATCCGAAGGCAGGGAGTAGCTTCGACAGGTCCGTGAGGATTTTGCCCGAGCGCCAGTCACCACATCTCTTTGCATCCCAGAGCCCTGTCCTAGATAGGTGAACGAGGTGGTCGTCTCGTGCCGGAAATTATCATTATTTTCGACACCCTCATTTTCCTCATGTTTACCTATGCATCCACTTCCCCCACCCTTCCTAGCGTCTATTGAAATATTGAATCTGGAGAGATAGTCATAGAGCGTCGAGCGAGGAATCCCTAGACGGGCAGCAAGCCGTTTTTTAGATATGTTTGGTTCCTGGGAGAGGATTTGTTCTATGTCTTCTCGGCGTACAGGAAACTTTCCCCCATTGGCTTCGTACCCTCGGCGAGGTCGACCACTATGTATTCTCCGACCCCCTCCCCTTGCCGTGTAATTTAAGCACCCATCTCTTATCAGCCCTCGTTCGAACTCCGCCAGGGCACCTAGAATATGGATTATTGTGCCTCCGCTAGCGGGGCTTATCTCTATTCGTTGATCCACGCAGATCAGGTTTATGCCCCATGAGTCCAGGTCCTCCATTATTGATAGTAGGTTGGTCAGACTGCGCATTATCTGGGAGAGGCGCGCTATTATGATCGTGTCGAACTTGCGTTGCCGGGCGTCACCCATCATCTGATCCAGCTGGGGATGATGATGCTCCGCCTCTGATACTCCATCAACATAAATGTACAAGGGGCTTACCTCGTAGCCCCTGGAATTGGCGAACCTTTTCAGCTCATTGAGTTGACAATCCAGGCTCTGGGGCCCTTTGACCTCTGAGGGAGATACACGGGCGTAAAGAGCGGCCCTCACTGCATCAGCCTCTTATCATTCATCCGGTACCCGCTCCTATCGTGATCGGACTGCCAGTTCTCGGCGTGGCAATAATCGCGGCGGGCGGCTATTCCCAGCCTGATACGGGTGAGAATATGAAGGGCATAGGGGCAAGCATGACTGAGACATGATCTGTATATGAATTGACAATATCCGACGCCTCGCCGCGCTCTATTTATGATGGCCCATACGCTGTCCAAAGCCTTGGAGGAAGGCCGTCCTTTCAATATGGGGATAAAATGGCGGAACCTGGTATGTGATTGCCGATAGTGGCCAATGTCTGTACCCATCTCAATGGAGGCAGTCCTGATGGCACTCATGAGAATGCCCGCGCCGATAGGCAGATCATATTATATCCATGCCCTTTCAAATCGCGATTACGCGAGTGGATAGGTGGCGTATGGTCGATGGTTTTGCGGCGCAATAACAAAATATTCCGAATTCTCACCTGGCTTATCTTTTATCTATCAACCCAGCTGCCAACGCAAAGAACTGGGTCATATCCCCTGGCCAGTGCACGAGGTTCAACGAAACCTTATTGATATTGTTTTGTAATGGTTTGTTAATGATAACGGTGCTGGGAGTTGGCCACGTCTTTGACATTTCCACACAGGTCCGTAAGATCATAGAGGACGAACGGCCAGATGCAGTATGTGTAGAACTGGATCCACTTCGCTATCAGGCCCTTATCAATCCTCCCCGCGACAATCCAGACGTCCCCCTTGCTTACAATCTCCTCGCCTCCTTCCAGAGGCGGCTGGCCCGTAGCTATGGGGGGGAAGTCGGAGCAGAGATGCTGGCCGCCATTAAGGCTGCTGGGGCGGTAGGGTCAGAGGTAATGCTTATCGATGTTAATGCTACCCAGATGTTCCGTCGACTGTGGCAGGAGATGCCGTCGCTGGAGAAGGTCAAGCTCGGTCTCTCTGCGATATCTTCTCTATTTCTGAGCCGTCGGCGGGTGGAGAAGGAGCTGGAGAACTTCCAGGAGCATGAGGAACTCTATCTTGAAGAAATGGCCCAACAGTTCCCAACGCTCAAGCGTATGCTTATCGATGATCGCAATCACATAATGGCCCAGCGCATTGATGCTGCCGCTTCAGCCTTCCCCAACGTACTGGCAGTAGTGGGGGATGGGCATGTGGAAGGCATCGTCCGCCTCCTTGGCAGGGATGACATTACGATCATCCGGCTGAGGGAACTGCTTGGACAGGGGAGCATGCCCGTTGACGATCGCGATGGAAATGCCCAGGCTTGTTTCCATTATGAATATTCACTCCGCGATGAAGCCTTTTAATCATCGCTCGCGTATGAAGGGCATGTGCGTGTAACTCTTCTTTCATATACCAAGGACGCAGAGCGCCTCTGCGCCGCCGCAGCACATTCTTGCTATTCTGAGAAAGGCGCCACCGATTTGATGGAGGAATGGGATGAGGAAAGGGGAGCTCGATGGCTGGGGAATCCTCTCGCTTCCGGGCATCGTTCTGTGATAGAGCACGCATCCTATACATTCTCCATCGAGGGCATTAGTCGTGCTTGTACACATCAGCTGGTGCGCCACCGCCTAGCCAGTTTCTCTCAGCAGTCACAACGATATGTCAGGCAAGATGGCGCCGACTATGTGATGCCGGAGAGCATCGGCGAAGATGAAGAGGCGGCACGGCGTTTCAGGGCGTTGATGGATCATATATGGGAGGAGTATCAATTCCTGAGTGAGCGAGTGCCCAAAGAAGACGCCCGATATGTACTGCCCAATGCATGCACCACCAAGATCACGGTCACCATGAATGCCCGTGAGCTCTGGCACTTCTTCGAGCTGAGATGCTGTAATCGTGCGCAGTGGGAGCTTAGGGCAGTTGCCGATGAGATGCTCCGCCTGGTCCGGAAAGTGTCCCCCTTCATCTTTGATAAGGCCGGCCCGCCCTGTGTATCTCGGGGCCGGTGCCCTGAAGGCAAAATGTCCTGTGGCAGACCTCGCACCGAGCTCTGCACATCTGAACGTAGGGACCGTGTCAGCCGTGCTCAGGGGGACATAACTCCCTCTGGACACTAGTCAACAACTCCTCCGCAGCAGAAAAGGGTTAAATATGAACTCTCCCTAACCGTTATCCTATTCAAGGTGACTTCATGGGAAATATCCGCCCTACTTATATCAAGAGGATCGCTCTCGAACTCGTTCAGAAATATCCCGCAGTCTTCAATGATGACTTCGAGAACAATAAGATGCTGGTATCCAAGCTGACCAATGTTAAGTCCAACTCCATGCGCAACCGCGTGGCTGGCTACGTCACCACATACTAGCAGAATATGGAACGCTAATCAATCATTTTTTATTTAGATAGGCCGTAGCCAGCGGCATGGTCGCCGCCGTTGAAGTGCAGTCTCTCACTCGGAGTTTCTCCGGCAAGGAGGACATCATCGCCCTCAATAATGTAGATCTACGGGTCGAAGAGGGAGAATTATTTGGTCTTCTAGGACCCAACGGCGCTGGCAAGACCACCCTCATTAAAATCTTATGTACTCTGCTTTTACCATCATCAGGGACGGCTCGCGTCCTCGGTTATGATGTAGATAGAGAGGCGCATCTTATCCGCCCGCGCATCAATATGGTCTCGGGCGGGGAGATCTCTGGGTATGGGCTACTCACCGTCAGAGAGAATCTTTGGATGTTCTCTCAGTTCTACGGTGTCCCTGGCAAGGTGGCCAAGGAGCGCATCGACGAACTGCTCAATATCTTTGATTTGGCAGACAAGGCCGATGCCAAGCTCCGTACGATCTCAACCGGTCAAAGACAGAAGATGAACGTCATCCGAGGCTTCGTTACCAATCCTGACCTTATTTTCCTGGATGAGCCCACCCTTGGCCTGGATGTCACATCTAGCCGCACCATCCGTGATTATGTAAGGAGATGGATAGGCGAGCGCGATGGCCGCACAATTTTACTGACAACTCATTACATGAGAGAAGCGGAGGAGCTGTGCGATCGAGTGGCCATAATTGATCGGGGCAAGGTATTGGCGTGCGATACCCCATCCAACCTCAAGCGCAGCGTGGACGACTCCTCATCCTTCCTTATCGAGACCACTCCATTCGATGTCTCCCCGCTCCATGCCCTGAGGGATGTCAGAGGAATGAGCGTGGAAGCATGTGATGGCTATCAGATCCTCCGAGTGGGGTTAGAAGATGAGTCTGTAATATCTGACATCATCTCCCAAATAATCACTTGCGGGGCAAAGGTGATCGGTCTGAACAAGACCGAGACAACTCTAGAGGATGTCTTCATCCAGATGGTAGGGAGAGGGTTGGAATAGCCGACTGGATGCTGAACCTTCGAGCAGCCCTTGCCCGTGCGTATGTCCGGGTCGTGGGGGCGGTCAGAGAACCTTCCTGGCTCCTCTTTGATGTTTTCCTACCCTTGATGGGCATCGCCGCCTACATCTATTATTACCGCGCTCTGGGGGCTGACCCCTCCTTTGAGGGTTTTGTGGTATTGGGCGGAGCGATGACCGCATTCTGGCTGAACGTGCTTTGGGGAATGGCCGCCCAGTTCTTCTGGGAGAAAGAGGTTGGAAATCTGCAGCTCTTCATGGTATCCCCCATGTCTCGAATGGCCCTGCTGGCTGGCATGGCCCTGGGCGGAATGTTTTCCTCTACGATCAGGGCCCTAAGCACACTCGTTCTTGGTATACTGATCTTCCAGGTCCAAATGGTGATCCCCGATCCAGTATCGCTTATTCTGGTGTTCTTCATCACCATGGCGGCCATCTATGGCATGGGGATGATGTTCTCATCCCTATTCCTCCTGTATGGGCGTGATGCCTGGAACATCTCCAATCTTCTACAGGAACCAATCTACCTGGTCTCGGGGTTCTATTTCCCCGTGAAGGAGCTAGGGTTCTGGGTCAGCGCAGCTGCTTCCCTCATACCCATCACTCTGGGCCTGGATGCCATGCGTCAGCTCCTCTTTGGCGCGGTATCCAATGGTCTACTTCCCGTCTCATATGAGATCGCCTTATTGACCATCCAGGCGGGGGCATTCATCATATTTGCCAAGATCTCCCTTGACCACATGGAGGAACGTGGCCGTAGGGAGGGGAGGTTGACCCTAAGATGGCAATGAGCGACCACATACGCACCTTCAGGCAGGCGGCATGGCTTGGATGGCAAATAGAGTCAAACTGGACGCGGCCATGGCTCTTTCTGGTTTACTCGGTGGTGCGCCCCATCGCTGCCACCCTTATATTGGTCATCATGTTCCTCATCATCAAGCAGGACGTAGCGTCGGATCCGTTGCTCTTCTCTTACATGTATCTCGGCGCAGCGTTCTACATGTTCGTGGCCCAGGTATTATTTGGCACAGCCTCCGTGATCCACGAAGATCGGGAACACTACCAGACGCTCCGACACATCTACATCGCACCCATATCGATCTATGCCTACATAATCGGCCGGGCCACCAGCAAGGTGATCCTCACAACACTGTCGGTAATCATCACTCTTGCCTTTGGAATGGGAGTTCTGGGGCTTCCGTTGGATCTTCTGCGTGTTGATTGGCCCCTTTTCGCCCTGACCATGGTGCTTGGCCTTGCCTGCATCACTGCCCTGGGCATTACTCTAGCCGGCGCGTCCCTCCTTATTGCAAAACACTCTATAGGCATCAATGAGGGCATCGCCGGCACCTTTTACCTCTTCTGCGGAGTTGTCTTTCCGCTGACTGCTCTTCCGGCGTGGGGACAGGCCATTGGCCTGGCGATACCAATTACATACTGGCTAGAAGGTATACGCCGAACTCTTTACCCAGGCGGGGGCATCGAGATCATTGGCGGTCTGCAGGCCTATAGCGATCTGAGTATAATGTCCCTGCTTATCCTATCCACCAGCGTCTTCTTGCTGCTTTCGATAGCCATATTCCGTTATGCCGATCGTGTCGCCCGGAAGAAAGGGAAGGTGGACATGATCACGACGTACTAGCGATATGCTTCCTGGCCGCAGAGACATCGCTCGGGCGGCTGTCCACAGGCGAAGCAGTGTGGTCCCGCCGACTCGGCGAGAACCCCGTCTGCGCGGACGGGCGCGCATGGCGGGTGGGAAGACTTCTCCTTCAATATATGAAAATCATGAGACAGATCGTTCATGATAGTTTCGAAGCATGTGGCGCAGAGGGTTCGGGCGCGCCTGGGCCTGGAGCGGTCGCCCATGTGGACGAACATGACGCCTTCTCCCACATCCCCGCCGCAACGGTGGCATCTTCTTTTTCTATCCGAGACCTCGACCCAAATTCGATAGTCTCTCATTGCCTTTCCCATCTCGGGCGCCACCTCTATAGGGGGTTAAGCCTTTTTTCCCATCATTATGAGTCTTGATAATGAGCCATAAATGCAGGGCGGAGAGAGAAAACTATTAAAGGGTGACACGAATCAGGAGTGAGGCCCGCGTGGGGTAGCTTGGATATCCTAAAAGATTGCGGATCTTTGGACTTGGGTTCGAATCCCAGCGCGGGCGCCATTTCTCTCACTCCAATCCTTTCTTCTCAACGATCTCGACGTCGCCTGGTGGAAGTATCCTCGATATCTCTTCCTCTGGTACCTCGAAAGTGCGAGACAGTTGCGCCGATACCTTACTCCGATCGCTCTTTCCAGGCTGAATGATAACATACCTTTCAGAGCGGGCCAGCACACTCGTCGGAGGTCCGCACATGATCTTTCTAGCTCCCTCGTGTTCTATCTCTCCCACCGCCATCTTCAGCGGGAGATGATTGAGGTAGTTCCTTTTTCCTCGGATGATGAACGCCCCACGTGGAACAAATTCTCCAGCCTGAGCCATCTTGCTTACCTGATCAGGGAGGACCCAGTATGCAGTTCCCTCGCGCGCCCCGGCCGTCCAGGCCTTGGAGTGAGCCAATGCAAAGGCGCAGACCTCTTCCATATCTTCGTCGGTGGCGCTTTCGCCTTCCTTGATGACCACGCTGGGGGCCCCATGAAGATCGGCGTGGGCATAACGATCGGTGGTCTTGAGATGCTTCTTGACCACCTGATCATTGGTGCGGGCGTCCCGGCCGGAAAGGACCAGCTTGCCTCCCGTGGTGATGAACCATTTATATCGCTCGAACCAGAACTCCTTGGTCTTGCTGGCGGTATGTTTTTCCACCTGCTTTTGCCGCTCCCCCTCCTTCTTTCTTTTGGCCAGGCGGGTCTTGGTCTCCTGAATGGCTTGCTTGGCCCCCTCCATCTTATCCCGGAACTCCTTGGACGTTTGATACATCCGATCTGCGTTGCCATCTACACCCACGTTGTAATCCAGGATGACCTCCTTGCCCGCGATCATTGCCCTGAGCGTGTGTTCCTTGGGATCGATCGATATCACTCCGGGAATCTTTGCCCCCTCCTCCCGGGCCTGCTCCCATGATATGCCATTGAGTTTTTCTGCTGCATTTAGGATGGCTTCGGTGCCCATGTAATCCGAGTATATCGCCTCGGCCATCTCCACAAAGGTTCGCGCCTTCGCCTCCTGGGCATCGATGGCCTCCTGCTGCCGCTCCAGCTGGCGCTTTAGCCTAGCCAGTTCAGGATCTTCCTTGACCGGGAGTTCCCGGCTGGAGAGGTATGCGTGGAGGGCATCGGAGTAGGTGTTGTGCTCCCTCGCCTCTTCGTCGACATACTGGATGAGCGGTATGGAGGTCACATCCACGGGCTTCCCATTTTTTAGCACCTCCCTGGGTTGGCGATTCTCTTGAGCCTCTCTTAATAGAAGCACGAGGGCCTGGTGCAGTCCCCCCATCTCCTCCTCTGAAAGCTCTTTGGCCTTGCGGGCCTTGTCCACCTCGGCACGCAGGCAGGTTTCCTCGGCATACTGCCCGCCCAGGTTTATGGCGGTGGCGAGAGTGCGCACGGTATCAGAGGATGAATCCATCATGGTGTGGCGGAATGCATCGATATCCATGTCTCGCGGGTCGGTCCGGGATGGTGGGAATGAATAATCCGACCCGGGACGGACCTCACGATATCGCCATTTCCGGGAGGTGACCGAGTTGATAATCTTGCCTTCGGAGACGACTATTAGATTTCCCCCTCCAAACAGCTCGATAACGATCTGGTACGTGACTGGCCCCTTCTCCAGCTCCATGACCACGATGCGGTCGAACTCCCTCTGCTGGACCGAGGTCACGCGGGCATTGGTTAGGTGCTTTCTCAGGTTGACTGCGAACTGCGAGGGGAAGTCGGGAGTTTCCGGTCGTTCAGGGGCCAGGTATAGCCATTTCAGGTCCTGAAGGACAAGCTCCTTTCTACCATCTGTTGGGGTATTGATGCGCAGGAGCACGTTCCTGCCATCCCAGTGAAAGATCTTGTCCATGTAGCCTCCCACCAGGACCTGCAGCTCTCCTACCATGGCGAGAATATCGAACGCGCTCATCTCGTGCTTCATGCACCTCCGAACTGAAGAAGCGCTCATAAGTCTTGCTGAAGTACGCGAGAGGGCATCACCTTCACGCTGCATCGTTAGGAAGGATGGACATATTAGTAATACAATGAAGGATAAGGGGGGAAGCAGTGATTGACATCGAAGACATAATCTTACAGCGTATCGGGCAGATCGAAGAGGATGACCCCAACCTCCAGGTGGACTACGAGCTGATCGGCGAGGAGAACCGAGGCATCATAATTACTCAGGTAGAGGATATCCTGGTCAGCGTGGAGTTCGTGGAATCTGACCTAAGTTGGAGGAGGGAACTGGCGATGGACGAGTACTTGGGCGCCCTCAATGAACAGGTTCTCGTTGCAGTGATAGTGCCCACCGATGCGTTCCTTACAGTCTATGGCCTCCTCAGAAAGCATGGCCACGGGGACATAATTCTACTGTCCTATGAGTCCCTTGGCATTTTATCGACGCCCATGGCGGGGTGAGTGCGCCAGCATCCATGCAGTATTTCATAGGGGCGCTGACATAGCGTTCTCGGCATCATCCCGGGCTGACGAAATCTATATAACTCATAAGCGGATTGGTGGTCCTCATCCGCCACTGTGGCTTAGCGGTATAGCGACGCCTTGGTAAGGCGTAGGTCGAGGGTTCAATTCCCTCCAGTGGCTCCACTTCCTCAATTTTATTAACTGGTATTATGATTCCCATCGAGGATGGGATTGGATGGGAAGAACTGCATTAGCCATAGCACTTGCTATATGCGTTTTAACAATGCCAGTGTTATTGCCCTCCGCCATGGCGTCTGAGGAAGGCCAGCTGTCGGTGAATATAACGTCACCTTCCAATGATGCCTATGTGGGTAGTAACCTAACGGCCACGTGGAACTGCACTGATGAGGTCATTTATTATGAGGTTCAACTACATCCATTGGACGGTCACGGGACCCTTATCAAAAGTATCAACGTTGGTCTGAATCAGAGTATTGAATTGACCGATCTTACCGATGGACTTCATGTCATCACTGTTAGGGCCCATGGCCCTGACAACACCTGGGGCGACGCCTCGGCGGTATTTCATGTTGATACCGCTCCACCAGAGCTCGACCTGCTCTACCCCCATGAGAATGATATTTTAAACACATCTAACGTGACGGCGCGATGGCGCGCCGCGGACTCATCAGGGATTGTCTATTATGAGGTCTGGCTAGATGGTCAGGAGAATGCAGTGCAACGACTGAAAGGTTCTGACACCCAACTCACCTTCTATAATCTGTCCAACGAGGTCCACTCGATCATGGTTAAGGCGGTCGATGGATCAGGGAAGTCCACATCTAGGACAGTGCAATTTTCTGTCGATACCACAGTGCCCTGTCTGGAGATAATCTCCCCATCCAGTGGCTTCCACTCTCTCGATGGCAGCATCGAAGTGAAGTGGAACGCCAGCGACGCGGGCGATAACATCAAGGGATTTACCATATTCTTAAATGGAAAAGAGCAGACCAACGTAGCGAGCTGGGCGGACACGCACATCTTCTCCTGTCTAAAAGATGGCGAGTATGAGGTGATGGTGCGGGCGATAGACTGGGCCAACAATTCTGCCCAGGATATCATAATCTTCACGGTTGATACACTATATCCCGAGATCTTGGATCGGTCTCCGCAGGACGGGGCCTCCATCAGCACTTCCGTGTCGGTGGAGTTCTCCCGACCAATGGATCCGCAGGCCAGCAGCATAGTTGTCGAAGGCGTGAATGGAACAACAAGATGGGACGGTCTAACTCTTATCTTCACTCCAGAAAGGCCCCTTACTTACGGTACGACCTATGCCGTCAAGGTGGTAGCGAAGGATGATCTGGGGCGATGGGCCAATGATACCTGGACATTCACCACCACCGACATGGCCTTCCTGACAGGAACGGTCCTGGATTCCCACGATGCCCCCCTGTCCAACGTAACGGTCGCCATTGTGGGAGGCAAGAGCGTGCTCACCGATGAGACAGGATCATTCCGATTGGAGCTCTCCGCCGGTCCGAATATCCTTTCGATCTCCAGATCTGGTTATGTGACGCAGAACATCCCCATTACCGTGGGCCCAGGAGAGGAAAAGTCGATGGATGAGATACGCATGAGCTCGACTGGACTTATCCCCTTCATGGGTTGGATCGTCGCCCTGATCGCCCTTGGGCTAGTACTTGTCCTTTACCTTGTGGGCAGGCACCGAGGCCAACAGCCCCCTTCCCGGCGAGCCCCCGGAAGACATACAGCGCGCTCCTGGAAGCGCCTGGAGGAGCTGGAGAGGCGTTCCCGCTGAGGCTGTTTGGGCGATGACCTGATGGGTAGGGGGCATCTGAGCGGAGATCCAGGGTACTTGGGCCGTGCCCTGGATAATGCCTGGATTGAACGCTTTATTGCATCAATTATGGTACATGCAACAGAAAAAAAGCAGAATCTTATGAGCCTCATACTATTCCCGGGACTGCAATAAGGGTTAAGAGCAGGAGCAGGACTATAGCAATAAGATAGGCCCATCCTCGCTTTGGGTGTGCCATTTCCATCCTGCTCCTGTACGTTTTTCCCCCTCCAGATTCTTAGCAAGCCCCGTGGACCGTCGCTTGCAGAAGTTATTTTGGAGCTACTATTACAAATACATTATCATAAAAAAGAATATTATCAATTTAGATAATGTTTCTATCTCTTCATCCGATAAAGAACAAAGCCAGACCAGATCTTTGGCCAGAAATAGGTGGTCTTCTTGGGCATCTTTCTCCCGTTCTGGGCTACCTTCCACACCATCTCCAGGGAGGGTGCCCGGACAATAATGGCCAGGTCCAGTCCTCCGCCATTCATCTGTTCGACAGCCGATCTGAGATCATGTTCATACTCTATCGTCATCTCGTTGCCATTGGGCAGGGCGTACAAGATTTCCCTGAGGATCACTTCCTGACACACGTAGGCGTCGACCGACCATAGTATATCCCCGAGGGGGTCGGGGTATTCGGCAATGAACATAGAATCGTCGCGGAGCAGAAGGCCGAAGGTAGGCGAGGTCGCCGTTTCCAGTGCCTCAGCTATGGCCCCAGCGTCCCTTACCTTGCGGATGTAGAGACGCTTTTCCATGCGCTCGAGGAGATCCTTTGGCTGATAACCTAGGTCCCTGATCAGGCGGTGGGTCGGCCGGACAAACATGCCTCTATCCTGAGATGATACCATGGTGCAAAGGACGTAGGCCTTCCTCTCATCCTGGCGATTCTCCCGAGAATACCTGCACGCGGTCTCGTAACGATGATGTCCGTCGGCAATGAGAATCTTCTTGGTAGAGAACATGTCGCGCAGTTCAGCTACAGTGGTGGGGTCAGATATGCGGTGGAGTTGATGCACTGTCCCCGAATTATCGGTGGTCTTGAAAAGCCTCGGGGCTGCATCGGCGATCCTATCCATGTCAAGTTCGGCACGATCGTAGAGGCCAAATATGGACTCACAATGCGTCGCCGTCGCTCGCAATAGATTCAGACGGTCTTCCTTGACCTGGGGGAAGGTCTCCTCATGAGGCATGATGTTCCCGGCCTCGTAGCCTTCTGCCCTGAGCACGCCGATTATACCATTGCGAGTCAGCCATTTACCATTATCCTGAAAACTCTGGCGGTAGAGATAGTAACAGTCGTCGGCGTCCTGAATAAGCTTACCTGTGGCGATCCATTCGTCCAGCAGGGCGGCCGCTTGCTCATAGTTTCCATCGGCCCCTCCCAAGGTGATTCGGGCGATGTTGTATGGTTTGGACTGTAATTCTTCCTGTTCCCTCGCTGAGATAATATCGTATGGCGGAGATACGCGCTCGGCAATATCCTCATTATTACTCAGATGGGGCAGGAGGCCATGGAAGGGGCGGAAATCTACCATAGGAACGCAACATAAACGACTCGCTCGTTCAATATGGTTGCGTCCAGGCGGGCAAGGTCATTTTTAATAAGGTGGCCTCCTTCTCTTTCCAAATCACTGAGGCGGGGAATGAATCTTATCACCATGATCAATGAGCTGGTGATCGGCCTGATCGAGACCACGGGCTACGCTGGCATATTCTTGGCTATGTTCATAGAGGGAATCTTCACGCCAATCCCCAGTGAGATCATCGTCCCCTTCGCCGGCTATCTCGCCTCTGTTGGCAGATTCAATATCATTCTGGTCGTTTTGATAAGCTCATTGGGTGCCGCTGCCGGGTCCACTATCGCATATTTTATAGGCCGCCAACTCGGGCGTCCGTTCATCGACCGCTTCGGCCGATATTTTGGTTTTGGGCACGATAGCATGTCCCGCGCGGAGGCTTGGTTCGAGCGGTGGGGCAACTACGGAATCCTTGCTGGCCACTCTCTTCCAGGCATTAGATCGATAATATCATTCCCCGCTGGCATATCCAAAATGGATCTCAAGCGGTTTATCTTATTCACATTCATGGGGGCCACGATATGGAACACGGTGCTCACCGTGGCTGGATATCTTTTGGGGGAGTATTATCTGGTATTCGCCGAGAACCTGGATGGATGGGACATAGTCATCCTGGCCGCTGTTTGCATCGCCTTCATCGTCTATGTGCTGTATGGTCGCTGGAAGCGTTCTGCGAGACCACATTGTGATGATGGAACGGAGAGGTAGTGCGACCCGCATTCATCGTCTAGAATGTCTCCAACCGAGTTATCACTATACTCTACGGCTTGGAAAGAAGGCGTTACATTGCCAGGTATTGGCCAAGGGGCCAGGGGCCATTCTTCACCTGATGCTCTCCGGGCATATCTGCCGGGTCAGGACCTGTCATTGGATAGAATAAACTCCTCATGAACAAGCTCTTTCGCTTTCTGCAGTAGGTGAGGGCGGACATGGGCGGACAGGTGCTGGTAGAACCGAGCGAAGCGGCGAGGATTTCGGGATGAATCTCGGGATGAATGTACAGAAGTGTTCAGGGCAAAAACGCCCCGAGCCAGATGGGGGAAGTGGGCTCAGCCGGATTTGAACCGGCGATCTTCGCCGTGTAAGGGCAACGTCATGACCGCTAGACCATGAGCCCGTGGGTTGTGGAATGAGGATATGATATAAAAGGATAATCGCAGCAATGGTCATATCGAGATGTATTTTCTTTCCCGATAGCCTCGGCGGGCCCAAACTTGAAATCCTCGCGTTTCATACGACTTCACCATAGAGGAAGATAATTGGTCCCCGAGGAAGGATTAGGCGACAGAATACGAGCGGTGCTGAAAGAGCCCGAGACTGGGCCGACCATGCGCCGCTTCTTTGTTAACACGATCTTTGACAGCACATTTGTTATCTTGGGGATTCTGATAGCGTCGGCATTCTCTGCTTCGCCGGACCTTCGTCTGATCATCGCCACGATAGTCACCAGCAGTGTCGCCCTCGGCATCTCTACTGGAGTCAGCGTCTTCGAAGCTGAAACGATGGAGCAGACCATCAAGATGCGGGAGATGGAGCGGGCCATGCTCCGGTCGCTAGAGGACACCAATATCCTTCGTACCTCTCGATTGACCATCCTCTTGATATCTGCGGTGAACTTCACGGCCCCCATCCTCGCGGGAATAATCACCTTGGCCCCGTTCCTCATACTGGGAGAGGGCCAGATCCAGATCGCCGCCTACATAAGCGTCGCACTCGCCATGACCATATTGTTCTCGGTTGGTGCTGCGATGGGGCGGGCGGGTGGACGCAAGCCTCTGAATCAGGGCGCCCGCATGGTCCTCGCTGGCATCGGCGCCTTCATCATATGCTTCTGGATCGAGTCTCTGCTCTGATCAGCAGATACGGGGCACAGGGTCGCCCACCGGGGGCTCAAGGATACGATGGCCCCCCACCTCGGTGCGAAGGACTACGCGCTCGTATTTGCTGGTAGCTCTCCCCACAATGGCTGCATTCTTGCCTAATGGACTACGTCGGAGCACTCGCACTATTTCTTCGGCCATCTCTGGGACCGCGCCGATAACCACCTTGCCCTCGTTGCCAATGCTTAGCGGGTCCAGTCCCAGGAGTTCACATGCATTTCTCACTGGCTCGGAGATGGGAACGGCAGTCTCCTCGATCTCCACGCCTATATTGGATTTGGAGGACCACTCGTTGATGGCATTGGCGAAACCGCCTCGTGTAGGATCTTTCATGCTAACCGCTCCGCCCACACGCATCACATCTTCTATCAGATGATTCAGCGGTGCAATGTCACTCTTGACGTCAGCCTCGAAGCCATAACCCTCCCGGAAGGAGAGCAGGGAGATGCCATGGTCTCCCAGTGTGCCCGAGACAATGATGGCATCACCTTCCTGGATATTATCATCGGTGAGCCATTTTGATGCCACCGGACGGTACTCGCCGGCCACCTCAAGATTGTGGTCCAGGAAACGGCTTCTTTTTCCCACTGCGGAGGTGGTGAGGATCATCTCATCCACTGCTCCCGCCTCCACAACCTTCGTGTCGCCCGTGACTACTGGAACCTCGGCAAGTTCGGAGTATTGGCCCACCGATGTCATAACTCGTTCCAGAACGTCTAGATCGAGGCCCTCCTCCAGGATGATGGATTGGGCGAGGGCCAATGGGGTCGCCCCCATCACCGATATATCATTGACAGTTCCGCTAACGGCCAGGGAGCCTATGTCGCCACCCGGGAAGAATAATGGCTTGACGGTATGGCCATCAGTGGTGAAGACGATATTATCCACCACGGCTGAGTCGTCGAAGGAGCGTAAGGGAACCTCGACGGAGAATTGTGGGAGAAATGGCACGATATGAAGGGAGAGCAGCTCGTGCATGAGCTCGCCCCCCGCCCCGTGACCCATGGTGACGCGCTTCATAAGTCCAGTGATTCCTCCATCCGAGTTAAAGGTTGTCACGAAGGGCCCTATTCCTATCGTGAGGAGCGGTATGCCCCAGGCGCGGGCGTATAATACTATTCATAATTCCTTGATGAATGACATGGCGACCTTGCCATGAAACGATTCTACCGGGATCTCCATGGCCAGGCTTCTCTGAACTTTTTGCAGATAATACTATTTCGTGTAGATTCCCAACTTAAAAACAATGAATGCAGGTCATCTTATGGCACATGGTACGATATGATTAAATGCAATGACGCGCTCGCGGATGTGACGATCCTCTAGGAGGACGCCAAGGGCTCGTGGGGTAGCCTGGATTATCCTTTCGGCCTTCGGAGCCGATGACGGGGGTTCGAATCCCCCCGGGCCCGCTTCTTTCTCCCTTCCAGATGTGGTTTTTCTTTGATGAATGGCGGAATCGCGCTATCGGGGATCCATTCAGCAAACCACTTCACAGCCCTTTCTCCAAACAATAGCTCGGTAGAACGCCCACTTACTTCTGATAGAGTGAATGATAGAATGAGTATAACTCACATCGGCGCCCACACATAAGTTCACTCTTGAGGCGCATACAATCTGATGAACTAATGAAAGAAAGGGACAATGAAGCAAAAAGGTGAAAACATGGCATCTATGCAGAGTTGAGAAGATGCGGTCAGGTGGCTGGCTTAGCTCCGAGAGTTAAGCCTGGCCCGAAGTAAGCTGTTCAAGGCCATCTATATTTCAAAAGAAAGGGCCTTGAACGTCGTCCCCCCGAGATCGGCATTGTGAGGACCATCTCGTCGAAGGAGTGGGAGACTCTTGTCTAGAAGATGAACAAGGTCATCTGGGGGCAATCCTGAAGGGGTCTGAGGATCAGGAAAGTGCCAAGGCTGAGAGCTTCACGGCGCCTTTTTCGCTGAGTGGTGTGTTAACAAGCCGGCAAATCTACTTTCTCGCCAGTGTGTGGTTACCAGATTAGCTCTAGGAGTAATTTTGCAAAGTAATCGTTCTGACGGTAACTGATTAATGCTGCTTTATTTTCTACCATGAACTCTCTTAGAGTCGTATCGAATATCGAAACCCTGTAGACTTGGAATGACAGCTCCATATCGGTTGCATCGGCTAGGATTTCC